>JANWKM010000097.1 GCA_025451395.1 Ilumatobacteraceae bacterium | reverse complement strand
CCGAATCGTTCGCCGTTCATGGTGTCGACAAACTCGTCGAGGGTTCGCGGCGGAGCTGTTGGCATCGCGGCGAAAAAGGGCAACGCACCTGCGAATGCGGCGAGCGCCGCCCGACGCTCGTGGAAGAACGCGACGTCGCGGCGGCGATGGAGCAGCATCAACCATCCGACACTCAACGCAACGTTGCCGGCGGCGTAACCGACGTTGAGCGCGGGCACTATGCCGGGCACGCGCAACGCGGCGTGCTGGACTCTCGATTCGACGTCGATGCCCAGCGATTTCTCCTGCGCAAGCAGTCGCTGCGCGTTGACTCGCGCGCGTTCGCGTCCGCGATCGTTCCACACGATGTGACGGACGACGAGATACGCCGCGTATGCACCAAGGCCGAGCGCGATCTCGCGGCGACTATCGAATCGGCCCTGGCTGCTCACGAGTCTGGACCCCAACCAATCGCGAACCGCGCGGCCCAGTGCTCGGGCCGCCGACGAAGAACCTCAGTCCAATGATCGGCAAGCAGTTGCAGCACTTTGCGCTCACCTACTTCGCCAGCCTCGCGGGCCGGTGGCTCGATCGCCGCGCCGAACTGCACGTGCCACTTCCTTGACCCCGTGGGCAGCACCTCGAATGGAACGATCGGCGCTCCGGTTAAACGTGACATGGCGACGATGCCCGCCGGCAGCCGAGCGCACGAGCCACAAAAGTTCACTTCGTACGTTCGCGGCGTCGAGCCGAACGCATCGTCACCGAGCACCAGCAATGCCTCGCCGCGCCGCAGAACGTTGATCGCAGCGAGCGCTGAGCCTGATCGATAGAGAATGCGTAGCCCGACGGCCACCCGAACGTGTTCAATCGCCCACGCCAGCCAGTTGTCGGCGACGACGACTGTCGTCGGTACGGGGATCACTGTCTCTGCCAGGCTCGTAGCCACCTCCCATCCGCCGATATGAATACTGGCGAGTAGGACTCCATGGTCGCGTCGCGCGGCGTCGGCCACGTGATCGATGCCGTCGACCTTTACCATTTCCAAAAATGCAGCTGGTCGGGCGATCGCCCACAGCAGATCTGCTGATCGCCGTGCTTCGTTCACCACCTCGCGCCGAACCGTCATGCGGACGCTCCGATCGTTCGGTCGCCCTTCGACGGCGTGGGCAAGATTGGTCGCCAGTCGTCGTCGCAGCGCGGGACGGACAGCCCACTCGATGTTGCCGCCAACAACGGCCAGTGAATGAGCAACACAGGTCGGCAACCTGCCGCCAATTGCCGCAGCGATGTCGATCACCCGCCCGAGAACACGCGCTGCTACTGGGCCACGGCCGAATGGCGCCCGCCGTGACACAGCTCTTTGAGGCACCGGCACAGCGGGCCGGTCAGCTCCAGCAGAGGCAGAACGGATGCCCCGCCGGGTCCGCGTACACCTGAAAGCCTTCGCGTGCGTTGATGTCGCGTGCGGGTTGCAGAAGAGTGGCCCCGAGCGACATCGCTTCTTCGTGCGCAGCCTTGATGTCGTCGACGTGTAGGTCGAGATGAATCTGCTGCGGAGTTCCGGTCGGCCATTCCGGTGCAACATGATCGGGTGCCAGCTGGATGCCCAGACGCCACTCCCCGTCGACTATCACGCTGTGCCAATCGTCGTCGGCGTTGACGGTGCCGCCGAGCAAGCCCGCCCAGAATGAGCTCTCCCTCGCTAGATCTGCAGCGTCGAAAACAACGACTTGTCGGGTGATGCGCATGGACCCAGAATATTGCCATGGCTGAGGAGTACACCAACACCGACAACTTTCGTGGCGCCAGGTTCACAGGTCTCGACTTCAGTGGAGTGACCTTTCGCGATTGCGACATGAGCCACCTAAAGATCGCTGCCTCGGATCTCGTGGATGTGAACATCTCCGGATGGGTGCGAAACGCCTTCGTGGTGAACGACGTCGATGTCGTCGACTACGTCGAAGCAGAGCTCAACCGCCGGTATCCCGTACGAGCACAGGTCGGAGCAATGAAGACCGCCGACGATTATCGGGCGACGTGGAGCGCGATCGAAGATGTGTGGTCGCAAGCAGTGATGCGCGCCCGTCGCCTGCCCGAGTCGGCGCTGCACGAACGCGTCGACGAAGAGTGGTCGCTTGTCGAGACGCTGCGCCACCTGGTGTTCGCCACCGATGCATGGGCAGGCAGCGCGGTGCTCGAGCTCCCGAAGCCGTACCATCGCCTCGGGCTGACGCACACCGACTATCCGGTCGCCGACGCGGCCGCGATCGGCGTCGAGTTGAATGCCAAGCCAACCTTCGATGACGTGTTGGCCGTACGAGCAGAGCGCATGGCGATGGTCCGCGGCATCGTCGAGGGACTTACCGCCGCCGGGCTCGAGCGCGCGTGTCTGCGCCCGCCTGCACCGGGATACCCCGAACAGGCGCATACGGTTCGGCAGTGCATCCGTGTTGTCATGAACGAAGAGTGCGAGCACTACCGCTACGCGATGCGCGACCTAACTGTCCTTGAGGAGAAAGCGGAGGTTTGAGCAATGAACCAGGGTGATCGATTCGATATCGCACAGCTCGTCGCCGACGCGCGCGACATGCTCACGGTGAAGCGCGTCTTCGGCGAACCGATCGACCACAACGGGATACGACTGATCCCCGTCGCGCGTGTGCGCGGCGGTGGCGGCGGTGGCGGCGGCAGAGTTCCAGCTGGCGATGTCGGCGGCGGTGGCGGGTTCGGCATGATTGCCAGCCCAGCCGGCGTCTTCGTGATCAAGGGCGACGACGTCACCTTTCAACCAGCGACGAATCCCGAGCGCATGGCGCTCGCTGGCATCGCCTTCGCTGCGTTGGCCGTGCTCGCGATCCGATCGATACTCGTCAGGGCGTTCCGGCGCTAGCCAGTTAGATTTGGGCGAATGCCAACCCGCACGCGCGAGTGGTGGCGCGATGCCATCGTCTACCAGATCTATGTCCGGTCGTTTGCCGACTCCAATGGCGACGGGCGAGGTGACCTAGCAGGCGTGATCGACCATCTCGATCACTTGCAGGAACTGGGCGTCGATGCCATTTGGTTGACACCGTGCTATCCGTCACCACAGCTCGACCACGGATACGACGTAGCTGACTACTTCGACATCGAGCCGATGTACGGGGATCTCGCGACGTTCGATCGCCTGGTCACCCAGAGCCATGCAAGAGACATCCGAGTGATGATGGATGTCGTGCCCAACCACTGCAGTGATCGGCACGCGTGGTTCCAGGCGGCATTGGATTCCCCCACTGGCAGCCGCGAGCGAGCCCGCTTCTTCTTTCGCGACGGCCGCGGCGAGCACGGCGAACTTCCGCCGAACAATTGGCGTTCCGTGTTCGGTGGAGCGGCGTGGACTCGCGTCAGCGGGCAAGGTGGCGCGCCTGGGCAGTGGTACCTGCACACATTCTCTCCGTGGCAGCCCGACTTCGACTGGGAATGCCCGGACGTAGGCGAGATGTTCAGCGCGATGTATCGCTTTTGGTTTGATCGCGGCGTCGATGGCTTCCGTGTCGACGCGGTGACGGTCGTCGGCAAGGCGCCCGGACTGCCCGACGCCCCACCGGTTGCGCTCGGGCTCCCCGAGACGCATGCGTGGGCACTGAATCCGCACACTGTGTTCTGGCCCAGCGGCCACGACGCGTGGCGATTGCTGCGCAAGGTCATGGACGACTACGAGCTGCAGAATCCCGGGCGCGTGCTGACTTCGGTCAGCGAGGCGTACACGCCCCGACGTCCCGACCTCCTACTGCAATACGTTCGACCCGACGAGTTTCATCAATCGTTCGGCTTCGACCTGCTGCTCAGCCCGTGGAACGCGAAGATGCTCCGCCACGCCATTGGCGACGAGTACGACGTCCTTGCGTCCGCGGGTGCATCGTTGACGTGGACGTTGAACAACCACGACACGCAACGCACCGTGACGCGGTACGGACGCGCCGATGCGGCACTGCCGGAGAGTTGGACGGGCAACAACCTCGTCTACACAAACACTCCAGTGGACATCGAGGTGGGAACGACTCGAGCACGCGCCATGTTCCTCTTCGCCGCCGGGCTTCCGGGCTCGCTCTATCTCTTTCAGGGCGAAGAGCTCGGGCTGCCAGAGGTGCTCGACATTTCCGACGATCGACGCCAAGACCCGATCTTCGAGCGCACCAACCGAAAAGAGATCGGCCGCGATGGCTGCCGTATTCCGCTGCCATGGTCGAACGACGCGGCGACGGCGTTCGGCTTCTCGCCTAGGTCGGTCGAGCCTTGGATGCCGCAGCCCGCTGACTGGGGCCGATGGGCGCTCAATGTGCAGCACGACGACCCGGCGTCGATGTTCACGCTGTACCGGAACGCGATCGCGGGGCGGCGGGTCATCGATCAGTCCACGCCTCTTGAATGGATCGACACCGAGGCCGACAAGTTCATCGCGTATCGGCGCGGATCACTGGTTGTTCTGATGAACCTCGCGGACGAGGCCACAGAAGTGCCCACCGCAAGCATCGCGAATGGCGAAGTGATCGTGCTGTCGTCGAACGCGGGCCACGCAGACCCCAGAGTCCTGCCAGCCAACACCTGCGTATGGATGCAGTAGCCTGCGGATCATGGCAACCGTAGTGCTCGATTCAATAAACAAGGTCTACGACGACGGGTATCACGCGATCCACGACCTCAGTTTGGAAATCAAGGACCAGGAGTTTCTAGTCCTCGTCGGCCCGTCTGGTTGCGGGAAGTCGACCGCTCTGCGCATGATCGCCGGCCTCGAGACGATCAGCACTGGCGAAATGCGCATCGGCGACCGACTCGTGAACAACATCGAGCCCAAGGACCGCGACATCGCGATGGTTTTCCAGAATTACGCGCTGTACCCGCACATGTCTGTATACGACAACATCGGATTCGCGCTGAAGCTCTCGAAGGTGCCCAAGCAAGAAATCGACAAACGCGTTCGCCGGGCAGCAGCGATTCTCGAGCTCGAGCCGTACCTCCAAAAAAAGCCGGGCATGTTGTCTGGTGGCCAACGTCAGCGGGTGGCGATGGGTCGCGCGATCGTTCGTCAACCGGCCGCGTTCCTGATGGACGAGCCGTTGTCCAACCTCGATGCCAAGCTCCGTGTGCAGATGCGTGCCGAGATCGCCGCGCTACAGCGCGAACTCGCCGTGACCACTGTGTACGTAACGCACGATCAGATCGAGGCGATGACCATGGGTGACCGGGTCGCTGTGCTGAAGGGTGGGTACCTGCAGCAGGTCGATACACCTCAGAAGCTGTACGACTGTCCCGACAACGTGTTCGTCGCAGCCTTCATTGGTTCACCATCGATGAACCTCTACGACGCGTCACTCACTGTCGACGGTAAGGGTGGGTCCGTCGCGCTCGGCAGCCAGAAAGTTCAGATCGGCCCGGAGGCATTCGCTGCCCGGCCGGCGTTGAAGGGTTACGGAGGCAAGCGCCTCATCGTCGGTATCCGGCCAGAAGACTTCGAGGACGCCAAGCTCGACTCTGCTTCACCGGCAGATCGACGCATTCGTGGATCGGTGACGCTTATCGAGTCACTGGGTGTCGAGATCCTCGTGCACTTCGCGATCGACGCCCGCACCGTCGATTCGGGCGACCCCGATGCGGTTGAAAAAAACATCATGGACGGTCAAGCCAACGCTGTCGGGCGATTCAATCCGCGCTCGACCGCGAAGCCGAAAGCCACCATCGACATCACCGTCGCCACCGAGAACATGCACTTCTTCGATGCCGAAACGCGACAGGCGATCTGGTCCTGAGACGTCCCGCTCGGATTCAGCCCTTTACCGAACCTGCCAGCAGCCCGCGCACGAAATAACGTTGTAGCAAGAAGAACACGAGTAGCGGGACGAACGCCTGGGCAAAACCCGCCGCTGGCAGCAAGTTCTCGTTGCGGCCGAAGTCTCCTGCAAGGTTGGCGATACGAATCGTCGTCGGCATCGCGTCGGGATTGGAACCAACCAACGTGTTGGCGACGAGGTAGTCGTTCCAGGTCCACAAGAACTGAAAGATCGCGAACGCGGCAAGCACCGGAACCGACAACGGAAGCACCAATCTCCAGAAGATCGTGACGTGGTCGGCGCCGTCTATGCGCGCAGCTTCGAAGAGATCCTTGGGGAGGCTGGCGATGTAGTTGTGCAGCAGAAAGATCGCGAACGGAAGCGCGAACCCTGCATGTGTGAGCCAGACAGCCGTCGTCGAGCCAGCCAGATCGAAGTTCGGTATCAACGTGACGGTCTTGGATGTGAACGGCAACGAGAGATGGGCGCCGCTGACGAATAATTGCAGCAGCGGAATGAGCGCGACCTGCAGTGGAATCGCGAGCAACGAGACCGTCGCGATAAACAGCCACTTCCGGCCCTTGAAATCGATCCATGCGAATGCGTAAGCGGCAGCCGCGGCCATCGCAATCGGAATGATCGTCGCCGGGATCGCAATCGCGAACGAGTTCACCAAGGAATCCTTGATCTTGGCGCTACTGGTCGAGCCGAGAACGGTGCGATAGTTGTCGAGAGTGAGCCGATCGACTCCACCGACGACCTCCCACCACCCGGTCGATCGCTGATCGTCGCGGGAACGAAACGAACTGACGAGCAAGCCGAAGGTTGGAAGACTCCAAACAATGACAATCAGCCCGAGGAGCCAACCGCGTATGCCACGGATTCGCCGGTAGAGGCGGTCAGCGATACCGGTAGAGCTCTTGGCAGAGTTGAGAGTCGGCGCGATCTGGTTCATCTCAGCTCTCCGACTGCATGCGGCGAATGTTGAAGATCATGACCGGCAGCACGGACACGAACAGAATGATCGCCAGCGCCGCGCCACGGCCTGTGTTGCCACTCTGAAAGGCCTGGAAGTACATGTCGTTGGCGAGAACTTGGGTTCCGAAGTTTCCATTCGTCACGACTTTGACGATGTCGAACACCTTCATCACCAGCACGATCAGCGTCGTGACCACAACACCGATCGTGGTTGCAATCTGCGGCAGCGTGATTCGCCAGAAGATCTGCGATGGAGTGCCCCCGTCGACCCTGGCGGCCTCGAGAATCTCGGTTGGAACGCCTTTGATGGCTGCCGAAAAGATGACCATCGCGAAGCCAGCCTGAATCCAGATGAGGATCACCATCAACCACACGTTGTTGAACGGGGCCTCCTGGAAGAAGCCAATTGCCTGCGGCACAATCGAGCCGTCGGCTTTGACCTGGAAGCCGCCGACGCCGGCACCGATGATGCCCGTGTAGCGGACGAAGAACCATCCGACCAACGCCGTGCCGATTCCCGGCAGCGCCGCGCGGGCCCATGCTCGTTTTGCGAGCGCGCGGCCGAACACCACTACGAGGCCGAGCAGGACGACACCGATCACCACGGTGCCGATGATCGTGGGGAGGCCGCTGCCGGTGCTGAGTCGGCCCAACCCGACCCAAACCGCGTTCATCACGCCGGTCTGTTCGATGGTCGCGTCACGCGGGACGTACATGAACCGCCAGATGATCGACGCGCCAACGAGTGAAATGGCCAGCGGCATGAAGATCAACGACTTGGCGAGCTTCTCGTGTTTCGCGCCGTCCGCGAGCACGGCGATAGCAAGACCAAGCCCAGTTGAGAAGAAGACGACGGTTACAACCCACCACAGGTTGTTGACGATGGTGCCGCGGAAGCTTGTGAACGCGGCAAAGAGCACGAGCAGCACTCCGACGACAAGTGGCGCCACGGTTGAGTTACCGATCTCGACGGCCCGACCTGTGCGTTTCTTGGCGATGACTCCGACCACAACAGCGACGGCCAGCGCGATGATGCCCATATAGAACAGCCGACTGGTGAACATGTCCGTCCACTTGGTCGAGTCCCAACTCGCCTTGGCCTTCACGGTTTCCAGGTAGTTGTCGAGCTTCACGAACTTTTTGGAGCGGGCGTCGAGCAGCGAGAGATAGAACGTACGAATCGCCGGGATCACGAGGGCGATGCTGATGAAGAACAGCGCTGGACCGAGAAAGATGACTACCCGCGACCTTCTATCAATGCGGGCTTTGCCGATCGAGTCAGGTGTGCTCGACAATCCAACGCGGGCGCCCATCAACATCGCGGGGATAGTCATCGCGAGTATCGACTCGACGATCGTTCCGCTGCCCAACTGCGCAGAGCCCCAACCACCGAAGATCGCGCCGATGGCGCCGCCGACGAGTGCACCGCTGATGGGGTTGCGTTTGCGGAGGTTGTTGATCGCTGCCACAACGAGGGCGCCACCAATTGTCCATCCCAGGAGTGGGCCAACCGAGAGTGCCGGCTGATATTGCTCACGCACGAGCAGGCCGAGCAGTACGCCGATGCCGACACCGGAGCCGATGCCGATGGCCCGCTTGAGGCGGGGACTGTTAGACAGGTTGATCGCAACCCCGACGACTGCGAACACGACCGCCAAAAGACTCGGTAACCACACAAAGGCGAGAAATCCCGCTTGCGAGTGCACGGTGACGCGATTGCCGGCTACCAAGATTCCCAACAGGAATCCCATCGCGCCATAGGCGATGGCGACAAACCGCCGCCACTCGACGCGCACCTGGTTGAAGGCAAGGTTGGCGGCAACCCACAGCGCGCCTGTCACGCTCACGGCGATGGCGACCGTCAGCAGCGTTGACCAGACCTTGCCCATATCACTCCCCCGTTAAAACAAACCCTTGGCGTAAAACAAACTCAGGGCACTGACCGTAGCGGCCAGTGCCCTGAGGCAAATTCATTTCAACTTCTTGCGGGGTCGATCAGGTCGGCCACGTTTTTTCGATATCTGCTGCGGCTTCCGCTGCAGTTTTGTCGCCGTTGACTGCGGAAGTTCCCTCTGTCCAGAAACTTCCTGCGCCGACAGCGGCCGGCATCAGGTCGGAGCCGTCGAAACGCGACAGCTCAGAGTTGTTCAGAATCTCGAGGAAACCCTGCTCGAGCGGCTGGTACACCGATGGGTCCTGGCCGATTGCCGCCGACAAGAAGCCGGAGAGTCCGCCATCGAGCAGTCTTGTCTGCTCTGCCTGACGGTCCTGGGCATACTGCGGCGTCGACATGTAGGCAAGAACCGCCATGGTTGCTGGGTTGTCGTTGAATCCCGCGGCGTACGTACCCGCGGTCAACACCGGCTTATCACCGTTGATGTCCGGGAAGTAGAACACGTCGATCGCGTCGGCGGAGCCGTCAGCGAAAGCCGTGCCCGCCGGGAAGAACCCGCTGAAGAACGACGCTTGACGATGCATGAAGCACTGCCCGTCGAGCAGCGGTTGTGCGTTGTCGCCGAAGTTCGTCGCGGCGATGTTGCCACCGCTGGCGAACACGTTGTCGTCGCTCCACAAGTTCAGCACGGTGTCCATTGCAGTGACAATGCGGGGATCGTCAAACGGGATCTCGTGATTCACCCACTGGTCGTAGACGTCGCCGCCGTCTTGACGAAGCACCATCTCCTCGGTCCAGTCGGTGAAGGGCCAACCGGTCGCCCCGCCAGACTCGATGCCAACACAGAGTGGCTTGGGGCCACCTGCGGCTGCCATCTCGTCCACGAGAGCGACGAATTCGTCGTACGTCGCGGGCACCTCGTAGCCAGCGTCCGCGAAAGCGGCTGGCTTGTACCACACGATCGACTTGAGGTCGGTCTTGACCGGTACGCCGTACTGGACGCCATCGACGTTTGCATAGTTCGAGTAGTCGGTCGACCAGTTAGTCGCGACGGCAGCTTTCGCCGCGTCGTCAAGCGCGACGAGCGCGCCATCGCGGGCGAAGTCGGCGAGTTTGCCTGGCTGCGGGAAGATGCCGATGTCGGGCGGGTTACCGCCCTCGACCTGGGTGCTGATATTGGCCTCCCAATCGGCGTCGCCGACGTAGGTGATCTCAATACCGTGGGCATCGCCGAAGACCTTGAGCGCGGTGTTGATTGCCCCCACAGACGGATCGTCGCGCTCGGGTCCCGTGATGAGTACCTTGCTGCCGGCCAGCGAATCGTCGCCTCCGGCTTCGGTGGATTTGCTGCTCTTGTTGTCGTCGCTGCACGCAGATGCAACGAGCGCCAAGACCATGGGCAGCGCGGCTAACTTCAGCCAACTTCTGTTCATTATTCCCCCTCGGATTCGGGCCGGACAGGTGCCGACATGTAAACGCTTACATAAGCTCTGCAAAACGTCAAGTCCCAGCGGTGGATTCCCTGGAAATAAGTTCGACGACACCATCGTAACGAGCCACGGTGCTGGCATTTCCCTCCAGTTGCGAGATCAGCAGTCGTGCGGCACGGGAGCCGTGATCGGACGCGATCTGGCGCACGGTCGTCAATCCGACCAGTTCCGACAGGTCGTGGTCGTCAACACCCAGGATTGAAACGTCCTTGGGGGCGCTGAGGCCGCGCTGCTTCATGGCAACGAGTGCGCCGAAAGCCATTTCGTCCGACATCGCAAACACCGCTGTCGGCGGGTCGGCCAGCTCCAGAAGGGTTTCCATGGCTGCCAACCCGCCGACCATCGTGAAGGACCCGGACACTTGCAGTTTCGGATCCAGAGCGATGCCGGCCCGCCCCAGCGCTTGCGCATAGCCGGTCTGACGGAGAGCAGGAACAACGCGCCCATCCGGATTCGCCGGTTGGTCACCGATCAGGCCGATGCGGGTGTGCCCGAGCGATAGCAGATGCGAGGTCGCCAGATCGCCGACGTAGGTGTCGTCGATGCCCACTGAGGGGAAGCGATGGGTCGCTTGGCCGATCGTCACCGTGCGCAGCCCTCTTGCCATCAGGTCGGAGACGTCGTTCTCGGTCAGCGGAATCTCGACGAAAATCACCCCATCGACACGTCGGTGGATGGAATCGCCAGCATCGATGAACGATCGTCGAGCGGCATCGCCGTAAAGCCCGACAACGATCATGTCGTACCCCGTAAGGGCGCAGATGGCCTCGGCCCCCGCCACGATTTGGGAAAAATACCAACCGTTGAGCAGCGGGACGGCGACAGCGATCGAGCGCGATCTGCCCATTGCCAGCCGCGACGCAGCCGGATCAGCCCGATACGACATCTGTTCTGCGACGCTCGCCACTCGTTCGCGGGTGGGCGCAGCCACCCCGGGCAGGCCGCGCAGCGCCCTGCTGACGGTGGCGACCGACACACCGGCAGCCGCGGCCACATCCTCGATCGTCGCCCGCGCGCGCCCCGGTATCGGTTCAGTGCCTAGGCCGCCAACGCCTAATCCGCCCTCGGAGGTATTCACCACCGCTATGTAAGCGTTTACATGTGGTGACGTCAAGTGCGCTACGTTGCCGGGCATGCCCATCTCCTTTCCAACGGGGTTCGTTTGGGGTACAGCCACGTCGAGCCATCAGATCGAAGGGAACCGTCCTGGACGCGGGGACAACGTGTGGGACACGTTCTCGCGCAAGCCGGGCTCGATAAGAAACGGCGACACCGCCGACGTGGCGTGTGACCACATTCGACTGATGGCCGACGACGTGAAGTTGATGGCCGACCTTGGCGTCAGCAGCTATCGATTTTCATTTTCTTGGCCACGTGTGATGCCTGCGGGCGACGGTGCTCCGGCGCGGTCGGGTCTCGATCAGTACAACACGCTCGTCGAGTTGCTACTCGAACATGGGATCGAACCGGTGCCGACGTTGTTCCATTGGGATCTACCCCAAGCGCTCGAGGACCGCGGTGGCTTCCGCAACCGCGACATCGTTTCCTGGTTTGTCGACTATGCGACCGTGATGGCCAACGAATTCGGCGACCGCATTCATCGCTGGGCAACGCTCAACGAACCGTGGTGCTTCGCGTACCTCGGTCACGCGTCGGGTGAGCACGCGCCCGGCTTGCGCGATCCCGCAAGTGCCGTGGTGGTGGCTCACCATCAACTACTTGCTCACGGCCACGCCGTGCAGGCAATGCGCGCGTCGCGGCACGGGCAGACAATGTCGATCGGAACCGTGCTGAACCCGGCACCCGTAAATGTCGACGAGTCGTTAGGGGTCGACGACGCACGCCGCATCGACGGCACACTCAATCGATGGTTCCTAGACGGGCTTCTGCTCGGTAAGTACCCGCTCGACGTTCTCCAAGATCTCGGCTCGATGGCCCGGTGCGTCCACGACGGCGACGAAGCGATCGTCGGACAGCACCTCGACTGGCTCGGTATCAACTACTACAACGATCACTTCTACACGTCGCGCTCGCCGGCCGCCCACCGCAAGCCGTCGCCGCACGTCACCGCCCCACTATCGTCCCCTGCTCCGATGCATCGCCCGGTGACCGACATGAATTGGCCGCTGACCCCACTCGGCTTCGAGTCACTACTGGTTCGGCTTCGCGACGAATATGGCGACAAGCTTCCGCCTGTCTACATCACCGAAAACGGAGCTGCGTACACCGACGACTTCACCGACGATGGGGTCGACGACGTCCGGCGTGTCGATTACCACGACAGTCACCTACGCGCGGTCGCATCGGCGATCGCCAAAGGCGTCGACATCCGCGGCTATTTCGCGTGGTCGCTGCTCGACAACTTTGAGTGGGCGCACGGCTTCGCGCAACGCTTCGGTCTGATTCATGTCGATTACGACACCCAGGTTCGCACGCCCAAGGCGAGCGCACATTGGTATGCGCGCGTGTGTCGCGAGAACCAATTGACCTAAGACAGCACAGGGTTCTCTCCGCGGTGTTCCTGGCGCACGCCGATGACGATCGACTGAACCGCTCCCGAGACTGGAACCGCGAGCAACGCGCCGACGAACCCGAAGAGCTCTACTGCGAGAAGAACGCTGAGAAGGATGCCAACCGGGTTGACATTCACTCGCCGGGCCATGATCCACTGATAGAGCACGCTGTTCTCGACCCATTGGTACACGACGAAGAAGACCAGCGCCAGCAGTCCTACCGTCGGCGAATGCAGATAGGAGGCGATGACACAAGCGGCAGCGCCAATCGTCGCTCCGACGAGAGGGATGAGGTCCGCGAATGCCACCCAGATCGCGAGCACCACCGGACTCGGCACTCCAAACGCCACGAGGAAAACGAAAGCCGCAGTGCCAGCGATGAGGCTGATCAGCAGGTTCCCGGCCACGTAACCGCTCACTGCCTTCACTGCTCCCGCCGCGATTCGTTGCGCGGATGGGCGGCGTTGCGGTGGAATCGCGTTCAGCGTTGCACGTCCGATTGCCGGCGACTGACTGAGGAACAAGAACGTGAGCAACGTGATCGTCAGGAATCCAAACACAACCTCGAGAACGGTCTGCGCTGCTTGAAATGGAGATTGGCTCAGCCTGGTTGCCGCTCGCGACAGCGCTTCCTCGTTGTCTTGGACGTATGACTCGATGTGCAACCTGTGCACGAGGTTGCCAATCGGTCCCCGACCCTGCGCGGCGTCATGAACGGCGCCAGGCAGATCGGTGATGATGTTGACCATTTGAGTTCGCACCGGCATCACGAACAGCAACGTGAGGCCGACTAAGCCCGCGAGGGTGACTATTACGACGAGGGAGGTGGCGAGCGTACGGCGGCCACGTACTCGTGCCTGCACTCGGCTGACCCATGGCGCAAGGACCACCGCGAAGAAACCAGCGATCGCGACCCATGTAATGATTCGCGTCACGGCGAGCGCGACGACCAGCAGAAGATAAGTGGCGGTCACGATTCCAACGGTGGCGATGATTGTTCGCCACGGCACGTCTGCCCACGTCTGTGCTCTTTCTTCCGTCGGCGCTTCGTGCTCTCCCGCAGGGTCCCCGACCGATGGCACAGCTGGACGTTACCGGCTGGCCGCCTTGTGAAACGTCGAGCTCAGGCAGTCGCGGCCTGCAGCAACGCGCGAGCCGACCAGCGCATGAGTTCTCTGGCGTCGTGGCGCGACAAGCCAGCGACATCGGTGAGCCAGGCAAGGGCTTCGATACCGGTTGCGCTTCGTATCGCAAGCGTGAGGCGGTGGACGTCGGCCGGTGACATCTTCTCAAGGAGTGGCGCGAGTGCTTCCTCGATCCACTTGATGGCCCGGCCCTGCCGCAATGGCAGTTGCGCGCGCTCCATCGGGTCTGCTTCCAACGAGAGGCGCAACATGGTCCGCTGTTGCGCCTCGGTCTCTACGATCGTGCGAGTGAACTCGTCGATGACGAGGTCGAGTCGAGTCGCCGCATCGTCGGGAGCGTCGTCGGGAAGTAGGGACGAGGCTCCTGCTTCGGGGTGTGCGGCAACGAGCAGGTCGCGTTGGTTGGAGAAGTAGCGGTAGGCGGTGGTGCGAGAGATCGAGGCCGCCTCCGCTGCTCCCTCGACTGTGGGTGTCGCCCCCTGTGCCACGAGGGCACGGGCCGCGGCAATCAGCGCCTCACGGGTGCGGCGCTTCTGGTCGATTCGGCCATTCAGCTCATATGGAATTGAGGTGTCCAATGGGATTGACATGTCCACGATGGTACCGTACTCTTGACATGGGACATGTGTCCCACAAAGAGAGAGTTGGGAAGCACTCATGAACGTTCAAATTCCGATCATCCGAGCTGCCGGCGAGGGCGACAAGCAGGCGTTCCTCGGAGGCGGCCTCCACACCTGGAAACTCCTGGCCGAAGACACCGACGGCGCCTTCTTCTTGTTCGAGGACGAGATGGTCAAAGGCAAGACCACTCCGCTGCATCGACACCCCGAAGCCGACGAGATGACGTACATCCTCGAGGGCGAGGTCGTCGTCAAGGTCGACGGCAAGGAGACGCGAATCGGTGCCGGCGGCATGTCATTCGTGCCCAAGGGCGTGCCGCATGCGTTTCTTGTCGTGTCGGACAGCGCACGGTTGCTCAGCCTGCACGCTCCCGGCGCCACCAGCCAGGCGTTCTACCGCGGAGCCAGCGAGCCCACGACCAACGACACCAGCGAAGCGGTGGACATGGCACGCCTGCAAGCGTCGGCGAAGGCGAACCCGCGCGGAATAGAGATCCTTGGTCCGCCGCCGTTCGCCGCCGTGACCGTGGGTTGACACTATTCGTGCGTGGCTAGTGACCTGGCGATGAAGCGATGGAACTCAGCGTTTGCAAACGCTCCTTCCGTTGCTGGGATAGCTTGGACCCTCGTGGTTGAGTCGGTTGAATCTCCGCTATTGCGGCGAATACGCGAGTCGGTGATTGGCGACGATCAGGTGATGGATGGTCCCTACGGACCGCGCCGGATCACATACGCCGACTACACCGCCTCCGGCCGAGCGCTGACGTTCATCGAGGACTTCATTCGCGACGAAGTGCTGCCGCGATACGCCAACACGCACACCGAATCGTCGGGCACGGGTCTGCAGACCACTCGGTTGCGCGAGGGTGCACGCCAGATCATCCACGACGCGGTCGGCGGCGACGATGAATCGTGCGTCATCTTCTGCGGCTCGGGCGCCACGGGAGCGGTCGACAAGTTGATCGGCATCATGAACCTGCGGATACCCGCCGATCTCGACGATCGCTACGGACTATTGCAGCACATCCCCCCGAACGAACGGCCGATCGTGTTCGTCGGCCCCTTCGAACACCACTCCAACGAGCTGCCATGGCGCGAATCGATTGCCGATGTCGTCACCATCCCGGAGGATCGCGACGGCCACATCGACCTCGCGGAGCTTGAGCGCGAGCTGATCGCGCATGCTGATCGCAAGTTGAAGATCGGATCGTTCTCTGCTGCATCGAACGTCACTGGCATCGTGTCCAACACATGTGCCATCGCCGACGTGTTGCACAACCATGGCGCACTGTCGTTCTGGGATTTTGCAGCCGCGGGGCCCTATGTCGACATCGAGATGTATCCGCAATGTCCCGAGCACCCACTGGCATACAAGGACGCGGTCTTTCTGAGTCCGCACAAATTCGTCGGCGGACCCGGCACGCCCGGCGTGTTGGTCGCGCGTCGATCGCTGCTGCAAAACCGCGTGCCCGACGTGGTGGGCGGTGGCACCGTGACCTACGTCAATCCGTCCGAGCACCGCTTCCTCGATGATCCCGTTCATCGTGAAGAAGGTGGAACGCCGGCGATCGTCGAGTCGATCCGCGCCGGTCTCGTCTTCCAGCTCAAGCAAGCCGTCGGAGTGGCGACGATCAAAGAGCGCGAGGAGTCCTATTGGCACCGCGCCGTTGAGGCATGGTCGAAGAATCCCGCGATGCAGGTTCTCGGCAACATCAACTCCGATCGCTTGTCGATCCTGTCGTTCGTGGTCAGGCGACCCGGTGGCCGCTTCCTGCACCACAACTTCGTCGTTGCGCTGCTCAGCGATCTGTTCGGTATCCAGTCGCGTGGCGGATGTTCGTGCGCCGGCCCGTACGGACATCGTCTGCTCGGTATCGACATCGAGCGCTCGCACGAGTTCGAACACGAGATCACCGAAGGCTGTGAAGGAATAAAGCCCGGGTGGACACGCGTCAGCTTCAACTACTTCATCTCCGAGACCGTGTTCCGTTACCTGGTCGACGCGGTCGACCTCGTCGCCGAACACGGTTGGAAACTGTTGCCCGAGTATCGCTTCAACGCCGCGAACGGCGTGTGGCACCATCGCGCGGGCGCGGTGGAACCGCCGCTGCGACTGTCGCAGCTGTCATACGACAGCGCCACCGGCGATCTATTGCGTCCGCCAGTCGATCGCGTGCGAGCACCCGAGTCCGCGCTCGCCGGGTATCTCGACGAGGCGCGCATGCGTTTCGCTGCCGCGACGCCGTGGACCGACACAGCGCGTCACACCGGCACGCTGTCGGACGCCTTCGAAAACCTGCGCTGGTTCGACCTCCCCGCCGAATCACTCACCGCCCCCTGAACCCAGGCGGGAACTAAACCCCGACGGGCTTGCGTTTCGTGGGGCTGTCATCCTAGAATCCCGACTATTCCTATCAGATTTACCCCCTATTGGGCACCGTCGTACCCCGTCAATCTCGTCATTGCCGGCGCGCCCGTGCTAGTCGTGGGCGGTGGCCATATCGCCCTGCGCAAGGTCGAGGGGCTGTCGCAGTCGGGCGCGAAGGTGACGGTCGTCGCGCCGCGCGTCGTCGACGAGCTGGCTGCACTCGAAAGCGTCAACCTGCGCCGCCGCCGCTATCGCTTCGGTGATGCTGCGGCGTACAGACTCGTCATCGCTGCGACCGGAGTACGAAAGGTCGACGAGAAGGTCTATCGCGACGCGGTTGATGCCGGTGTCCCGATCAACGTCGCCGACGTGCCCGAGCTGTGCACGTTCACTCTCCCGGCCGTCACGCGTCGCGGCGACGTGCAGGTAGCGGTATCCACTAACGGTCGCAGTCCGGCAATGGCGTCGTGGATACGCGACCAACTTGCAGAAGCCCTACCCGCCGGCGTGGCCGATGCACTCGACTTGGTCGCGGAGGTTCGAGCGGAACTGAAGGCAGCGGGTCAATCAACCGAAACGATCGGTTGGCGCGAAGCATTCGACGCCGGCTTCGTACAGCTCGTCGCCGATGGTGAACACGACACCGCGCGCAGCCTTCTGCGCGATCGTCTCCGACTGGATGTCGCGTCGTGACCGTGTACCTCGTTGGTGCCGGTCCAGGCGACCCGGACCTCTTGACGGTGAAAGCCGCGCGCCTCTTGGGTCGCGCCGACGTAGTCGTGCACGACCGGCTCGTGTCGCCGGAAGTTCTTGCACTCGCGCCACCTTGGGCAGAATTCATCGATGTCGGTAAGCGGCGAGGAGGAAGTGTCCAGCAGCGCGAGATCAACGCAATTCTGGTCGACCGTGGCTCGCGATTCGATTGCGTCGTGCGGCTAAAGGGTGGCGACCCGCATGTCTTCGGACGCGCCGCCGAGGAACAGATCGCGCTGGGCAATGCGGGAATCGCTTGCGAAGTGGTCCCGGGCATCTCGTCGGCAATCGCCGCGCCGGCCGCAGTTGGCATCCCGCTGACAACCCGCTTGGCCGCCAGTGGCTTCACCGTGGTCACCGCGCATCAAGACCCGGCGACCGATCGCAGCCTCGACTGGGAAGCACTCGCCCGGCTCGGCACAACTCTCGTCATCCTGATGGGCGCGGCACGAGCTGTAGCGTTCCGTGATCGGCTGCTTGCCGGTGGCATGGACCCGCTGACACCGGTGGCCATCATCACCGACGCAACGCTGCCGACCATGCGCGAAACGCGGCTTCGTCTCGGCGAGCTTGGCGACGAGCCAGTGGCCAACCCTTCGGTCATCGTGATCGGTGCGGTCGCGTCGCTCGATCTTCGCTCCTTCGCAAGCTCCACCACCCTGGAAGTGGCATGACACAAACCATTGGTGCCCGCGCTGCGACGATCATCGATCCAGAGATCGAAGCCGATGTCAGCAAGTTCGAGATGATGCTTGCGAGGTACAAGGCAGGCGCGCTCGATGAAGACGTCTTTCGCGTCTTCCGTCTGGCCAACGGGATCTACGGCCAGCGTCAGGGCGGCAGCAACCACATGGTGCGGGTGAAAGCGCCATATGGCGCGATCTCACCGGAACAATTGGAGATGTTCGCCGAGATCGCCGAGCAACACTCACGCGGTTGGGGCCACATCACGACTCGCCAGAACATGCAGTTCCACTTCGTGCAACTCGACGACATCCCCACCGTGTTGCGCAAACTTGGTTCCGTCGGCATGACGACACGTGAGGCGTGCGGCGACACCGTGCGCAACATCCAGGGTTGCCATCTTGCGGGCGCCTGTCCGCACGAGAAGCTCGACATCACGCAGTGGGCGGAGGCGACGTTCCGTCATCTACTGCGTCATCCGTACTCACAACGGTTACCGCGCAAATTCAAGATCAACTTTTCCGGTTGCGAGACTGACTGCGGTCAAGCGATGTTCAACGACGTCGGCGTCATCGCCGTCACCCGTGAGCTCGACGATGGTACGACGCAGGCGGGTTTCCGCGTGTTCCTGGCCGGCGGGCTCGGAGCCACACCGCACCCGGCACTCGCCCTCGAGCCGTTCACCGCTCGCGAAGAACTGTTGCCCACCATCGAAGCTGCGGTGCGAGTGTTCGAGCAAGCAGGCAACCGCGACAACCGCATCCGCGCTCGCATGAAGTGGCTGGTCGACACGCTCGGTTGGGACGAGGTTCAGCGCCGCGTGCTCGCGCAGCGTCGACTCCTGCCAGCATCTTCGTCCTGGCCGGGTGGCATCCCTGCGGAAGTTCTCGAGTTTGGTGACGCACCTGCGGGCCGCGTCGCCGACGGGCCGGTCAGCGCGCTTGGCCAGAATCTCGACCGAACCGTCAATCTGAACGGCAACGGCGTCCCCGTCTCGATCACGCCGCGCATTGCTCGTGACAGATGGATCGATTCCAACGTTGTGCGCGGAACGGCCAACGGCAAGGTGTCCGCGTATGCGTGGGCGCATCTCGGCGACGTCACCCCTCTCCAATTCAGGGCACTTGCCGCGATCGTGCGCGACTTCGATGCGACCGCGAGACTGACCAACCGACAGAACATCGTGTTTCGAGATCTACGCGACGATCAGCTGGATGCGCTGCACGGCAGGCTCGCCGAGATCGGAATGGCCCAGCCCGGTGCCGAGCTCGTGCGCGACGTGGTGTCGTGTCCCGGTGCCGACACCTGCAACCTCTCCGTCACGCAGTCGCGTGGCCTCGCCCGCGCAATCGGCGAGCGCCTGGAAGAAGAGGGTCTCGCCGAGATCGGCGGCGTCCGCATCAACATCTCCGGATGTATGAACTCGTGCGGTCATCACCACACCGCCGACATTGGACTGATGGGCACGGAACGCCGCGCACACGGTGTTGCGGCTCCGGGTTACCAGCTGCTACTTGGTGGCTACGTTGGCCAAGAGCGCATCGAGTTCGGCGACAAGGCAATGCGACTACCGGCCAAGACCGCGCCGGACGCCGTGATCCGCATTGTCCGTCGTTTCGCCGACGAGCGTGGGGCAGGAGAAGCGTTTCGGAGCTGGATGGAGCGAAGCGGCGGTGCGCGCACTGTCGCCGAGCAGCTCAAGGACCTCGACTTCTTTCCCGCGCCGTCGGATGCCCCTGACATGTTCGTCGACTGGGACGAGATCACACCGTTCGATGTCACGCTCGGCGCGTCGGAATGTGCGTGACTGTCGATCCTGAAACGACAGAACTCGACGCGCTGTATGGCGCGATTGACGAGGTGAACTCGCACGACCCGAACGCCATCGACTGGCATGGCGTGTCGGTAGCACGGGCGCTGTTGCAGGGGCAGCGCGCCACGGTCTGGCTGCCGAAGGTGGCCGAGGCGCCATCGATCGCGCTGTCGGTCGCGGCTCGCGCCCATCACCTTGCGCGCTGGAAAATCGAACGATCGAGTTACCCCGACGGACGAGCCGGGTACCTGCGCTGGCGCAAGGCAAACAAGACGGCATCGGCCGAGTTGCTAGCCACGACACTCGCGCCGCTTGACGTTGCGCCGGACATAGTGCGCCGAGCCGTCGACCTCGTGCAACGCATCGGTCTTGGCACGGACCCGGAAGCACAGGCGATCGAGGACGTGGCGTGCCTCGTATTTCTCGAAACCGATTACGTCGCGCTGCTGCAACGACTCGGAGCGACCAGTACTGCAGGTGCCGTGCACAAGACACTGAAGAAGATGTCGCCGGCGGCGATTGAACTTGGAGTGGAAGCGACACCGGCCGGGCCGGCGCGCGACCTGCTCGTCGACGTTGCCTCTACTTAACGGCGATGGGAACCAAGCGCCGCGCCGAGGCGT
>JANWKM010000096.1 GCA_025451395.1 Ilumatobacteraceae bacterium | reverse complement strand
CGCGGACGCCGAAACGGCTGCCCCAGCCGAAGCCTGAGTTCAGCCGTTAACTACAAGGCAACTATTTGTAGGGTGAGCAGATGATTCTGGTTGGGCTCACGGGCGGCATCGGTTCCGGCAAATCAACTGTCAGCGCGGCGCTTGCCGCGCGTGGTGCCGTCATTATTGATGCCGATGAGCTGGTCAGAGAAGTGCAGCAACCCGGCACTGGAGTGTTGCGCGCCTTGGCCAAGCGGTTCGGCCCACAGGTCATCGCCGCCGACGGTTCGCTCGACCGAACTGCATTGGCGACGATGGTGTTCGCCGACGATGACGATGGCAAAGCACTCGATGACCTGAATGGCATCGTGCATCCCGCGGTTGGCGCCGAAATGAACAAGCGCGTGATGGCGCAACTCAACACCGATCGAGTTGTCGTACTCGACATTCCATTACTCACGGAGAACCCGCGCGGCGGACTGCAAGCGATCATCGTCGTCGATGTGCCGATCGAAACGCAGATCGCGCGGCTCGTTCAGTTCCGAGGCTTCACCGAGGAAGACGCCCGCGCGCGTATTTCGCGTCAGGCCACGCGCACGCAGCGGCTGGCGTCGGCCGACTTCGTGGTGCACAACACCGACAGCGTCGAGTCGTTGCAGCCCCAAATCGACGAGCTGTGGAAGTCGCTGCATGAGCTGCCGCCACTGCCCGCTGACTTCCAATTCGGCGGTCGGGTGGATGGGGTCGACACGAACACTAGTTCGGGGTAGGCTCGCTGCGTGCCGCAAACGTTGAAGACGCCCGAGTTCAAGGTGGTGTCGCTGTTCGAACCGGCCGGCGACCAACCCACCGCGGTCGCGCAGCTGGCGGAGGGCATCAACCGCGGCGATCGCTTCCAGACGCTGCTCGGCATCACCGGTTCCGGCAAGAGCGCCACCATCGCCTGGGCGATCGAAGCCGTGCAAAAGCCGACCCTGATCCTCGCGCCGAACAAGTCGTTGGCCGCGCAGTTGACACAAGAGATGCGCGAGTTCTTCCCCAACAATCGGGTCGAGTACTTCGTCAGCTACTACGACTACTACCAGCCCGAGGCGTACATCGCCTCCAGCGACACCTACATCGAGAAGGACTCATCGATCAACGACGAGATCGACCGGTTGCGACATTCCGCCACCGCCGCGTTGCTGACTCGGCGCGACACGATCGTCGTCGCGTCGGTCAGCTGCATCTACGGCATGGGCGATCCGGCCGAGTACCGAGGGCAACTCCTCGAACTGCACACGGGTGTCGACTACGACATGCGCAGCATCCTTCGCCGACTGGTCGACCTGCAGTTCGACCGTAACGACATTGCGCTCGGCCGCGGCAAGTTCCGCGTGCGCGGCGACACGATCGAGATTCACCCGAGCTACGAAGAGACGGTGATGCGCATCGAGATGTTCGGCGACACCGTCGATCGCATCACCACTGTCGATCCGCTGACGGGCGAACAGTTGGCCGAGATGAGCGAGGTGATCATCTTCCCCGCCACGCACTACGTCACCGGCGACGAACGCATGCGTCGCGCGGTCGTGGGCATCGAAGCGGAACTGCAAGAGCGGCTCGCGTGGTTCGAAGCGAACGGCAAGTTGCTGGAAGCGCAGCGGTTGCGCATGCGCACGCAGTACGACCTCGAGATGATCCAAGAGGTCGGTTACTGCAACGGCATCGAGAACTACAGCATGCACATCGACGGTCGCAGCCCCGGTGAGCCGCCGTTCACGCTGCTCGACTACTTCCCGAAGGATTTCCTGCTGGTCATCGACGAAAGCCACGTGGCGGTCCCGCAGTTGCATGGGCAATACCTCGGCGACCTGCGCCGCAAGGACGAACTCGTCGAGCACGGCTTCCGCTTGCCGAGCGCACGCGACAACCGCCCGCTGCGGTTCGAAGAGGTGATGGAGCGCATCAACCAATGCGTCTTCATGTCGGCCACACCGGCGCCGTACGAGATCCAGCACAGCACGCAAGTCGTCGAACAGATCGTGCGACCGACCGGCCTCGTCGATCCGGAGGTGATCGTCCGGCCGACGAAGGGTCAGATCGACGACCTGATCGAGAACATCAATACACGCACGACGATGGGCGATCGCGTGCTGGTGACGACACTCACCAAGAAGATGGCCGAAGACCTGACCGACTATCTGCTCGAGCATGGACTGCGCGTGCGTTATCTGCACAGCAACGTCGACACGATTCAGCGCATCGAGATTCTGCGCGCCCTGCGGTTGGGTGAGTTCGACGTCCTTGTCGGCATCAACCTGCTGCGCGAAGGTCTCGACCTTCCGGAGGTGTCACTGGTCAGCATTCTCGACGCCGACAAGGAAGGCTTCTTGCGCAGCCAAACGTCGCTGATCCAGATGATCGGTCGCGCCGCGCGCAACGTCGATGGTCAGGTCGTGATGTACGCGGACAAGATCACGCCCAGTATGGCGAAGGCGATCGACATCACTCGCGATCGGCGCGCCCGCCAGATCGCCTACAACACCGAGAACAACATCGATCCGCAGACCATCCGCAAAGCGGTTGGCGACATCCTTTCGCTGCTGCGCCCCGACGACACATCGCCGGTACCCGGCAAGGGTCAGCGCCGTAATCGAGAGCGCGACAAGGTGCAGCGCGAGCTGAAGACGATGCCGCAGAAGGAACTCGCCCGTCTGATCCAGACGCTCGAGGAGGAGATGCACGAGGCCGCGGTCGAGTTGAAGTTCGAGTACGCCGCTCGTCTGCGCGACGAGGTCAACGAACTGCGTCGCGAGCTACGCGACGCCGGCTGACTGTGTCAGCCGTGTCTCTGAAGGACTCAGAAAATGGTGACCAGCGGGGCGGAGAGCACGGTGGCGAGCGCGGAGGCCGGTTGCGCCATCGAGAACAGATAGCCCTGGCCAAGCACGCAGCCCATCCGCACGAGGCGATCGCTTTGCAGTTGTGTCTCGACGCCTTCGGCGATCACCGACAGGCCAGCCTCGGCCGCGAGAGCGATCATCGCCTTCACGACTACGCCTTCACGCTCACCGTGCAGCACTTGGCCAGTGAACCGGCGATCCAGCTTCACGCCGCTAATCGGCAGCGAAGTCAGGGTCTCGAGCGAGGCGAAGCCCGAGCCGAAGTCGTCGAGCACCAGTTGCACCCCGAGGTCGGCAACGGCGGTGAGGTCGCGCCGAATCGCGGGCGAGATCTCGAACGTCTGGCGTTCGCTGAGCTCGAGCGAGAGGATGTCGGGTGGCAGCTGATACTTCTGCAGCGTCTTGCGGACCTCGGTCAGCAGGGTGCTCTCCTCCTTGCTGTCGAACTCGAGGTTGACGGCGAGCCGCAGGTTCGGGCTGTTGCGGCGGAACTCGACGAGCTTGGACAGACCATCGTCGAGAATGTGATCGAACAACGCGCCGAGCAGCCCCGCCTGTTGCAGCGCGGGCAGGAAGCGCTCGGGCTCGCGCACACCTTCGTCTGTCTGCCAGCGAGCGAGTGCTTCCACGGCAACAACTTTTCCGGTACGAAGCTCGACGATCGGTTGGAAGTAGGCGTTGATGTTGCCCTCAGCGAGAGCTCGGGCAATCGCGATGGTCTCTGCGTTGTTGCGCAGGACCTCTGGGTTCACCGGGGGAGCAGCCGCGACAATCGGAGCGTCGGCGGTCATAGGTTGCGGGGTCGGTGGGGTCGTCGGACTCGGCGGATTGAAGGCCTGGTTTCGCTGAGCTTGTTCCGCAATCTCCGACAGTGCTCGCGCTTGTGCTTCCTCCAGCGTGCCGTCGTCGCGGCGGGGGCCGATGCCGATCGAAACGGTGATGCCGCTGCGGGCGAATCCTTGGCTCAGCGTGGTGCCGATCTTGTCGGCGCCGTCGCCAATCACGAGAACCGCGAAGCAATCACCGGTGAGACGGGCACTGAAGTGCTGGCCAGCCATCACGTCGCGCACTGCTGCTCCCGCGAGACGCAGTTCTTCGTCGCCGGCGGCGTGGCCGCGGACCTCGTTGTTGGCCCGCAGACCGGTGAGTTCGATCACGACAACTGTCGCCGACTCACCGAAGTCGCGGCAATACGCCTCTTCGGTGCGGATTCGTTGGTCCCAGTCCTGACGCGTCGCGAGTCCGGTCAATGGATCCGTGGTTGGTTCGGCAGCGGCGGGTCGCAGGCGGTCGTGGGCGAGCGCACGCTCGCTGCCCGCCAGGCCGCCGAGCAGGCTGGCGTACAGACGCACGGCGGCGGCGAGTTGGTCGCGTGTGGCCTCCAGCAGGTGGTCGCCGTATCCGATCAATTCGCCGAACGGAGTGCCGTCGGGAAGCACAATCGGCGCGCCGATTCGTTGCAGCGCGTCGGCACCGAGAGTGGTGGGGATCGGCTGGTGCGCTCGCAACTGTCCCTGGGGGTCGACCGCGGCCAGTGTGCGGCTGCCTTGCGCGTCGTGGCGAACGACGGCCCAGCTGCTCAGGCCCGAACGCGCCGAAAGGTGCTCGAGAACCTGCGCTGCAGCGCGCGAGAAGTTCGACTCGTAGCCACTGGCCGCCATCATGACCGTACTATCGGCTGCTCAGGGTCAGAACCTGAGCAATTCTTGACGATTCCGGGCGCTTTCAACCTTGCTCGCTAGCCTCCCCCTCCATGTCCCCGGCACCTGACGCGACTGCAAACGTGCCGAAGATCAGTGTTCGGGGCGCGCGCGAGCACAACCTCAAGAACATCAGCCTCGAGATCCCCCGCGACCGGCTGGTGGTGTTCACCGGCCTGTCGGGCTCGGGGAAGAGCAGCCTCGCATTCGACACCATTTATGCGGAAGGCCAGCGCCGATACGTCGAGTCGCTCAGTTCATACGCTCGCCAATTCCTTGGGCAGATGGACAAGCCCGATGTCGACGTGATCGAGGGGTTGTCGCCGGCGATTGCCATCGATCAGAAGAGCGCCGGCCGCAACCCGCGGTCGACGGTGGGCACCATCACCGAGGTCTACGACTACTTGCGATTGTTGTTCGCGCGCATCGGAGTGCAGCATTGCCCCGACGACGGCACGCGCCTGACGCGCCAGACGCCATCGCAGATCGTCGATCGCATTCTGCTGCTTCCGGAGGGGACTCGCTTCCAGGTCTTAGCCCCGGTCGTCCGCGGCCGCACGGGCGAATATGACACGCTGTTGCAAGATCTGACGGCGCAGGGCTTCGTTCGGGCGCGCATCGATGGCGACGTTGTCGACATCGCCGAGTTCCTGAAGCGCGACGAAAAACTGGCGCGCTACGAACAGCACCGCATCGAGATCATCATCGACCGGCTTGTGCGGCGCGAGGGTATCGAGCGCCGCCTCACCGACTCGTTGGAGACGGCGTTGAAGTTGGCCGATGGTGTGGCCGAGGTCGAACTGTTCGCGAAGGCGGGCGAATCGGATGCCGACGACGTCGAGGGCGAGACACTCACGTTCAGCCAACATCTCGCGTGCCCGAAGTGCGGCAAGAGTTACGACGAACCGGCGCCGCGCAACTTCTCGTTCAACTCGCCATACGGAGCCTGCGCCGTGTGCGACGGGCTCGGCACCTCCTTCAAGGTCGACCCAGAGCTGCTGATTCCCGACACGGACCTGTCGATCAACGAGGGGGCCATTGCGCCATGGCGCAGCAGCAGCACGCAGTACTTCTCGCGCATGCTGGAAGCTGTCGCCGACAGCTATGGCATCGGCCTCGACGTGCCGTACAAGAAGCTGACGGCCAAGCAGCAGAAGGTCATCATGCACGGCGTCGAGGGCAACCTGAAAGTGAAGTACAAGAACCGTTACGGGCGCACACGTGAGTACAGCACCGCCTACGAAGGTGTGGTGCCGTGGCTGAACCGGCGACGCGAGGGCGCCGAAAGCGATTGGGCACGCGAGCAGTACGAGGGTTACATGCGCGAGGTTCCGTGTGAGGCGTGCAAGGGTGCACGCCTGAAGCCCGCGACGCTAGCGGTGACGGTTAACGACAAAAACATCTCCCAGATCTGCGAGATGGCGATCGGCGAATCGGCGAAGTTTCTCGCTGGCCTCGAGCTTGGCGAACGCGATCGTCTGATCGCCGAACGGGTCACCAAGGAAATCAATGCCCGGCTCGGGTTCCTGCTGGATGTCGGCCTCGACTACCTCTCGCTATCGCGCAACGCCGGCACCTTGGCCGGTGGCGAGGCGCAGCGCATTCGGCTGGCCAGCCAGATCGGCAGTGGGTTGGTCGGAACGCTGTACGTGCTCGACGAGCCGTCTATCGGTCTGCACCAGCGCGACAATCAACGCCTGATCGACACGCTGATGCGGCTGCGCGATCTGGGCAACACGGTGTTGGTCGTCGAGCACGACGAAGAGACGATCAAAGCCAGCGACTGGATCGTCGACATCGGGCCCGGCGCTGGCGAGCACGGTGGGGCAGTGGTGTACAGCGGTCCGGTGAAGGGCATTTTGAAGTCGAAGGAATCGATCACCGGTGAGTACCTGAGCGGCCGCAAGTCAGTGCCGGTACCCGCGCGGCGACGCGCACCGGGTCTCGAATGGTTGGAGATCGTCGGTGCGCGCGAGCACAACTTGCAGAACATCGATGTGCGGATTCCGCTCGGCTGCTTCGTGACCGTCACCGGTGTCAGCGGTAGCGGTAAGAGCACGCTCGTGCGCGACATCTTGCTGCCCGTGTTAATGCAGAAGATCTACAAGTCGAAGGACGCAGCTGGTCGGCACAAGACCATCCGCAACGTGCAGTTGCTCGACAAGGTGATCGATATGGATCAATCGCCGATCGGGCGCACGCCGCGCAGCAACGCCGCGACCTACACCGGGGTGTTCGACAACGTGCGCAAGTTGTTCGCGTCCACCGCCGAAGCGAAGGTGCGCGGCTACATGCCGGGTCGCTTCAGCTTCAACGTCCAGGGTGGTCGCTGCGAGGCCTGCTCGGGCGACGGCACGATCAAGATCGAGATGCACTTCCTTCCCGACGTGTACGTGCCGTGCGAGGTGTGCAAAGGAGCGCGTTACAACCGCGACACGCTCGACATTCAGTTCAAGGGGAAGAACATCGCCGAAGTGCTCGACATGCCGGTGGCGGAAGCCGTCGATTTCTTCGCCAATCAGCCGGCAATCGCTCGCTACATGGCGACGCTGATGGACGTCGGGCTCGGGTATGTCCGTCTCGGCCAACCAGCACCGACACTGTCGGGCGGCGAAGCGCAACGCGTGAAGCTGTCGACCGAGTTGGCCAAGCGCAGCACCGGCCACACCATCTACCTTCTCGACGAACCGACGACTGGCTTGCACTTCGACGACGTGCGGCGCTTGTTGACGGTGCTGTCGCGATTGGTCGATCAGGGCAACACTGTGCTCGTCATCGAACACAACCTCGACGTGATCAAGACCGCCGACTGGATCATCGACCTCGGCCCCGAGGGCGGTAGCGGCGGCGGCATGGTGATCGCGGAAGGTAGCCCGGAAGATGTCGCCAACGTAGACAACAGCTACACAGGACGGTTCCTCAAGCGAATGCTTGAAGGCTCCGCGTGACGACTATCACGCAGCCCGCGGCCGAGGCACCCGATTATTCTGTTCAGCAACGGCGCACGCTGAACACGCTGCGCATCGCGCAGATACCGGGTCAAGCAGCAGTTGCGGGCGTAATCGTGGTGGCCGCGTTGTTGGCCACCGAGATGCGAAACGGCAACGCTCAGCTCGGAGGCTCCGGCGGAGCCGCCTTCACGATCGGCTCCGCGTTGCTGGCCGTGCCGTTGTCGGGGTTGATGCGTCGCCGCGGCCGTCGTTTCGGATTGATGTTGGCGTTCGGTTTGGGCGCGATCGGGGCGGCCATCACCGGAGTTGCGGGGCAACAAGGAGCGTTCTATCTCTTTCTGTTCGGCATGCTCGTGTTCGGTGGCGCGCAAGCGGCGACGTTGCAGGGTCGCTACGTGGCGACCGATCTCGCACGGGAACACGATCGTGCAACCGCGATTGCCACCGTTGTCTGGATGGGAACGTTGGGTGCCGTATTCGGGCCAATCCTGACACCATGGGAACGGCGGCTCGCCGACAACGCTGGTTTCAATCCGTTGATCGGCCCGTACGTTGCGGCGTTCCTGTTCTGCCTGGTGGCGATGACGGTCGTCTCAGTGCGCATGCGCCCGGATCCGCTTGCGATCAACGGGCAACTCGATCCGAACGCGCAGCGCATTCGGCCGTTGCAACAGGTTCGGATCTCTGCCGGCGTCATCAGGCACAGTTCTCTGGCGCCTCTCGGCCTGGCGGCAATGGTGATTTCGCAAACCGCGATGGTCGCGGTGATGACGATGACACCGCCGCACATGAAGGATCACCACCACGACGATCTCAGCGCCTTCGTCATCTCGCTGCACGTGCTTGGCATGTTCGGTTTCGCACCGGTCGTCGGTCGCGGTGTCGCCCGCTTCGGCGAGATTCGATCGGTGATGGTCGGCGCGGTTGTCCTCGGCGCGGGCACTGTCGTGTCGGTTATCGCGGGCTACGTCCCAGCGCTGATCTTTGTCGGTTTGTTCCTGATCGGTCTCGGATGGAGCATCGGGCTGATTGCGGGCAGCAGTTTGCTCGTCGGCACGGTCCCGATGGACAGCCGCGTCGAAGTGCAGGGCACGGCCGATCTGACGATGAGCTTCTGTGGTGGCATCGCCGCGTTCAGTTCGGGTTTCGTGAAGCAGGCGTGGCAGTTCCACACACTTGCCAACGCGGCGACAATTATGGCGGGCTTGCTACTTGTAGCTGCGTATATGCAATCGCTGCGTGTGCGCCGAGCGAGTCTGCTCGTTCAGTGACCGCGCAGCTTCTTGCTCAGCTCGTTCAGTCGCGCCTTCTCGCCACGGGCGAGTGAATCGATACCGCTAGCGCTGATCTTGTCGAGCAGCGCGTCGAGTTCGAATTGATCGCGCGGGTTCGGAGCACTTGAGCCCGTCCACGGACCGGCGACCACCGTCTGACCGGCGCGCGAGCGTGACCGTTTCTGCCGGCGCGACTTGAACGAGAGGTTCGGTATCCACGCGTAGCTGGCGAGCACACCGAATGCACGAGCGGCAAGCGCAGCGGTGACCAGTGATACCGCCAGCAGAAGGATCCACTCGGGCAGTCGCAGCCCGATCAGTTGCAGTACCTCGATGCCGACGATCACGACAGCGATTACCCACGCCTTGATGCCAAAAAAGAAACGCACGTTGGGCAGTTCCGCGGCGAATACGCAGAAGACTGCGATCTCGACCGGCCGAATACCGTACAAGTTCAAGTCGAGCAGCGTTGCTACTAGTCCGGGGACCACGGCCAACAACACCAACATCCACGCGAACTTCACGCGGCCGATCATGCGCTCGAGTTCGCGACCGAAGTACCACAGCATCGCGATGGTTATCGCGGTCCAGATGTCGGGGTCGTTGGCGAGCGGCCACGTGAAAAGGCGCCACACCTGGCCGCGGCGCACGTCGTCGGCGAACAGAACCAGTGGGAGCAGGTAGTCGGGGTTCGCGGCCCAGACGAACATCGACACCACGCACAGCGCAGGCACGAGCACGGAGGTCGTTACATCGAGCGTGCCGATGCGAAACCACGGATCGTCGTGGTCGCGGCGACCCGGGAACGAGATCTGAAAGCGGCCGGACATCAGTTGCAACCCTATCCCCGACGGGGTTCCGTAGAGTCGACGTTGATGGTCACGCGCCCGCCCACCGGCACCATTCCCGAGGCACCGGGGTCGTATCAATTCAAGGACAAAGAAGGCCGCGTGATCTACGTCGGCAAGGCCTCGAACCTCCGCCAACGCTTGTCGAACTACTTCGCCGACCCCGGCAACATGCACGTGCGCACCGCGCAAATGGTGTCGACTGCGGTCTCGGTGGAGTGGATCGAAGTGCGCAACGACGTCGAGGCGCTCATGCTCGAGTTCAACCTGATCAAACAACACCGGCCGCGCTTCAACGTTCGCTTGCGCGACGACAAGAGCTATCCGTTCTTGGCCGTGACGCTCGACGAGCAGTACCCGCGGGCGTTGGTGATGCGTGGCCGCAAACGCAAGGGCACTCGTTACTTCGGACCGTACGCGCATGCGTACGCGATTCGCGACACGCTCGATCTGTTGCTGCGCAGCTTTCCGATCCGCACGTGCAGTCCCGGCAAGTTCAACGAGCATCATCGGCTCGGTCGCCCGTGCCTGCTGTTCCACATCGAAAAGTGCAGCGGACCGTGCGTCGGTGAAATCGAAGAGGCGCCGTATCAGCAGTTGGTGCAGGAACTGTGCGAGTTCCTCGACGGCGATACCGACGAGATCGTCAAGCGACTCGAGGCCGAGATGGCCAACGCTTCCGAGTCGTTGGAGTACGAACGCGCGGCGCGCGTCCGTGATCGATTATTGGCGGTGCGGCGGGCGATCGAGAAGCAGCAGATGGTCGCCGATCGCAGCGAGGACATCGATGTGATTGGTATCGCCGACGACGACTTGGAAGCCGCGGTGCAGGTGTTCTTCGTGCGCAAGGGTCGGGTCGTCGGGCGCAAAGGTTTTGTCGTCGACAAGGTGGAAGAGTTGTCGCCCGGTGGGCTCGTCGATCGCATTCTGGAGGAGCTGTATGGCGACGATCCGCCGGCGGGTGTGCCGAAGCAAGTGCTGGTACCGGTCGATGCCGACGACGTGGCTACATATGAGGAGTGGCTGACGCACTTGCGCGGGAGTCGAGTGCAGATTCGTGTTCCACAGCGCGGCGACAAGCGTGATCTGCACGAGACGGTGACGCGCAACGCCAAGGAGGAGTTCGTGCGTCACCGGTTGCGGCGAGCCAGCGATCACAATGCCCGCAGCAGGGCGCTGACCGAATTACAGGACCTGCTCGAGCTGCCGGGGGCGCCGTTGCGCATCGAGTGCTACGACATGGCGCACCTGCAAGGCACCGATTACGTCGGTTCGATGGTCGTGGTCGAGGACGGGCTACCGAATAAGCGCGAGTACCGGCGATTCAAGGTGAAGGACGTTCCCGGCAACGACGACTATGCGGCGATGGAAGAGGTGTTGACGCGTCGGTTGCAGGCGTACCTGCGTGAACGCGACCAGCCGCTCGACGAAGACCTGATCGACGGCGAACGACGTCGGCCGCGCAAGTTCGCGTATCCGCCGCAACTGCTGTTGGTCGATGGTGGCAAGGGACAGTTGGCGGTCGCCGATCGCGTTGTTCGGTCGCTTGGCTTGCAGGACGAGATTCCGGTCGCATCGCTCGCGAAGCGGTTCGAAGAAGTGTTCATACCCGGTCGCGGCACGCCAGTGGAGGTGCCGCGGGGGAGCGACGCGCTGTTCATGCTGCAACGCATTCGCGACGAAGCGCATCGCTTTGCGAACACCTTCCATCGCGAGTTGCGCGGTAAACGTATGACGTCGAGCTCACTCGATGGCATCGCCGGCCTTGGCGAGGCGCGCCAGAAGAAATTGGTGCAAGTGATGGGCGGAGTCAACGCCGTCAAGAAGGCAAGCCTCGCCGATCTGCAGGCGCTGTCATTCCTGCCCGCCGCAGTCGCGGAAGCAGTCCACGCCAAGTTCCACGCACCCCCCACCCCCTAATTCCATCCGCGTTTGTTCGCTGCCGCTCGGTATGCGTGCGCGCGCGAACAAACGCGACGGAGAAAGGGGGTTAGAGGAGTTGGGTGAGGACGTCGGCGTGGAAGGCGGCGTAGGTGTCGTCGCGTTCTTGGCGGGTGTCCCCGAACGTGTAGTCGCCGATCGCGAATTCGTCGACACCCAACTCCTTGTAGCGACCGATCTGCTCGACCAATTCGGCTGCGCCGCCGATCAGTGTCCGATTGGCGCTGGCTTCCTTCTCGGCTTTGGCGCGTTGCTCGGCGTTGCGGACGTAGAAGATGTTTGCTTGCGCTGAGCGACGCAGCGACGCCGGATCTCGATTCTCGACATCGCACGCGGTGAGAAAGCGTGTCAGACGTCGGGCCACCTCGTCGGGATCGCCCCATGTGTTCCACTCGTCGGCATAGCGCGCCGTCAAGCGCAGCATGCGCGGGCTGCCGGTGCCGACGAGGATCGGCAACTTCGCGTTCACGGGTCCGGGGCCAAGCGGCGCATCGGCGAGCGAGTAATAGGTGCCGTCGAACGTCACGCGTTCGCCGCGCATCAGTCGATGAATGATCTCGATCGCCTCGGCGAAGCGCTTGACGCGCGGTCCAGGCTCCATCAGTTCCCAGCCGTAGCCGGCGTGCTCGTTGACCTGCCAGCCGGCACCGATGCCGAGTACTGCGCGTCCACCGGAGATGTGATCGGTGGTCACTGCGCGTTTGGCGAGCAGCACCGGGTGATGAATCGACACCGGCGACACCATCGACACCAAACGCAGTCGCGGCACGACGGCACCAACTGCCGCGAGCACGGTCCAGCACTCGAGCGCGTCGCCCGGGTCGGTGCTGCCGTCTTCGGTAAACGGCATCAAGTGGTCGGCGTACCAGAACGAGTGGTAGCCAGAGGCCTCAGCCCAGCGAGCACGCGCCAACGCTTCGTCCCACGGACGGTCGTACATAATCCACATCGCGAAGTCCATGACTGGACTCTAGGTGCGACCGTACGCTGAGCGCATGAGCTGGGAGACGCACGCGGACTGGTGGATCGAGGGATTCACCGACGGCGCCGACCCTGAGTATGAGGAACAGATTCTCCCGCTCGCCGCCGAAGAGCTGGCCGGCGCTCGGCGCGTGCTTGATGTCGGTTGTGGCGATGGCCAGGTCAGCCGGCTCGCCACTCGCCTTGGCGCTGAGGTGATCGGAATCGACCCGACATGGAACTGCGTCACCGTCGCTCACAAGCGCGGTGGAGCGACGTTCGCCAGCGCAGCGGCCGCCCGACTGCCGTTCGCCGACGAAAGCTTCGACGCGGTCGTCGCTTGTCTCGTCTTCGAACACATCCGCGATGTCGATGCGGCAATCGCCGAAGTGGCGCGGGTGCTGCAACTGGGCGGTCGCTTCTGCTTCTTCCTCAATCACCCGCTGCTGCAAACTCCGAACAGCGGATGGATCGACGATCAGTTCCTCGATCCGCCCGAGCAGTACTGGCGCGTCGGTCCGTACTTGGTGGAAGACGAGACACTCGAAGAAGTGGAGAAGGACGTATTCATACCTTTCATCCATCGTCCACTCAGCCGCTACGTCAACACACTCGCTGCCAACGGATTGCTCGTCGAGCGAATGGAGGAGCCCACGCCGCCGTCGGGGTTTCTCGCCAAGGCGCAGGAATACGCCGCGGCGGCGACGATTCCTCGGCTCCTCTATCTACGTACTCGTAAGATCGCGACCCCGTAAGCTCACGTCATGGCCGACATCCTGCTGATCACCGGATTATCCGGTGCCGGCAGGTCCGGTGCCGCCGCCGTCCTGGAAGATCTCGGCTGGTACGTGATCGACAACCTGCCGACGTCGTTGGTCGACACGATTGTCGAGTTGGTCAGCAAGCCGGGCAGCGACATCGAGCGGTTGGCGCTGGTCGCCGGTCGCCACCATGTCGAGCTGCTTCCCAAGGTTGCCGCGCTGCGCGCGTCGGATCATCGGGTACGGATGCTGTTCCTTGACGCGTCGACGACCACGCTGGTGAAGCGCTACGACACCACCCGTCGCAAGCACCCGCTCGATGGTGAGGCGCCAGGCCTGGTGGAGGCGATCGAGCTCGAGCGCGAACTGTTGCAGCCAGTGCGATCGGCCGCCGACCTCGTGATCGACACCACCGATCTCAACGTGCACCAACTGAAGGCGAAGTTGCTGGCGGCGTTCGATCAGGCCGGCGACGGTCAACGGCTGCAAATAGCGATCGAGAGCTTCGGCTACAAGCACGGCCTGCCAATCGACGCCGACATTGTGATGGATGTCCGTTTCCTGCCGAACCCGCACTGGGACGATGCGCTGCGGCCGCTCACAGGGCACGACCCTGCAGTGCGCGACTTCGTGTTGGAGCGTGCCCCAGCGAGCGACTTCCTCGATCGCTTCGAGGCGCTGATGGAAGCGCTCCTTCCGTCGTACGAAGCAGAAGGCAAGAGCTACCTGACGGTGGCGTTTGGCTGCACTGGCGGCCGCCATCGCAGTGTTGCCGTTGCCGAGGAACTGGCACGGCGACTGCGTGACCACGGCTACGCCGTGCACACAGGTCATCGCGACCTATCTCGGTAAGCTGCCGCCGGAAACCCTCACCCTGAGGACTAGCTCGCGAAAGGAACGCAACCATGACGGTTCGCGTTGGCATCAACGGTTTCGGTCGGATCGGGCGCAACTTCTTCCGCGCCGCCAAAGAGCGCGGTGCCGACATCGACTTCGTGGCAGTGAACGACCTCGGCTCGCTGGCGACGATGGCACACCTGCTGAAGTACGACTCGGTGCTCGGCACGCTTCCTTATAAAATCACTGCTACCAGCACCGGCATCTCGGTCGATGGCGACGAGTTGCGCGTCCTGCAAGAGCGCGACCCGAAGAAGCTGCCGTGGGGCGAGCTCGGCGTCGACGTCGTCATCGAGAGCACGGGTTTCTTCACCAAGCGCGACACTGCCGGCTTCCACCTCGAGGCCGGTGCACCGCTGGTGATCGTGTCGGCCCCGTGTGACGCGGCGGATGCGACGTTCGTGTATGGCGTGAACCACACCGACTTCGACTTCGCGACGCAGAAGGTGATTTCGAACGCGAGCTGCACTACCAACTGCTTCGTCCCGATGGTGAAAGTCCTCGACGACGCGTTCGGCGTCGAGCAGGGCCTGATGCAAACGGTGCACGCGTACACCGGTGATCAACAACTCGTCGACGGCCCGCACAACGATCTGCGTCGCGCCCGCGGGGCAGCGATCAACATCATCCCGACCAGCACCGGTGCCGCACGGGCGACGAGCCTGGTGTTGCCGTCGATGAAGGGCAAGCTCGATGGCACGTCGTTGCGGGTGCCGGTCCCGACCGGCAGCATCGTCGACTTCACCGCCAACCTTACGAAGGCGGCGACGGTGGAAGACATCAACGAGGCGTTCAGCAAGGCGGCGACAACCGGACCTTTGCACGGCATCCTGCGCTACACCGACGACCCGATTGTGTCGAGCGACATCGAAGGCGACCCACACAGCTGCATCTTCGACTCGTTGCTGACAGCGAGCATGGGAAAGATGGTGAAGGTGCTCGGCTGGTACGACAACGAGTGGGGATACAGCAACCGTCTGCTCGATATCACCCTGTACGCCGGCGCGATCGCCGCCAAAGCGCCATCGAAGAAGTAATGACCGGTCGCATTCCGACGCTCGCCGATCTCGGCGACGTGCGAGGCAAGCGGGTGCTGGTGCGCACCGATTTCAACGTGCCGATGGAGAACGGCGTCATCACCGACGACTTCCGCATTCGCGCCGCGCTGCCCACCATCAATTGGCTGGTCGAGCGCGGCGCGACCGTCGTCACCGCTTCGCATCTCGGCCGACCGAAAGGCGCGCCGACCCCCAAGTATTCGATGGATGCCGTGCGGGCAAAGCTCGCGGAACTGGCACCCGGCGTCGAGTTGCTCGAGAACCTGCGCTTCGACCCTGGCGAGGAAGCCAACGATCCGGCGTTCGTCGAGCGGCTTGTGAAAGGCATTGATATGTATGTCGACGATGCGTTCGGTGCCTGCCATCGCGCGCACGCCAGCATCGTCGGTCCACCGCGCACGTTGCCAAGTGCGATGGGGCTGCTGTTGCAGAAGGAAGTCGAGGTTTTGCTCGGCCTGCGCGATAATCCAAAGCGGCCATTCGTGGCTGTGCTTGGTGGCAGCAAGATCAGCGACAAGCTTGGTGTCGTGGAAGCGTTGCTGGCGGTCGTCGACGCGTTGGTG
>JANWKM010000095.1 GCA_025451395.1 Ilumatobacteraceae bacterium | reverse complement strand
GTGGGCGGCGATGTCGGCGGCGAGTTCAGCGACTCTCATCGGGTGTGCGACCGCATCTTCGTTCCCACCCTCGGCAGCTGCCGCGACGCGCAGAAGTGCTTCGACACCCATGGCCTCCACCTCGTCGATGCGTGCTTGCAGCATCGGCTCGATGTTGGTTGTGCGCAGGCGAAGGATCTCGGCCTGTGCGCGAGTGACCTCGGTGTCGTGTTGCACCTGCAGGGTGGTGATGCGCAGGTCGCTGCCGCGATCGAACATCTGCTCATTGAGTTCGTAGCGCGCTTCTTGATGGACGAGTGCTTGCTCGAAGTTCCCCATCTCCTTGCACAGACTCGCCAACTTGAAACGCAGCTTCAACGCAACTTCCGTCATGTTCGCTTGTGCTGCGAGATCGAGCGCTTCGCCCCATTCCGCCAACGCCTGCTCTTGAAGGTTCTGTGCAACGTGCAGGTCGCCGCGGGCAATGCGAACGGTCACAACGCTGCCGGGTGAAAGCGCCAACCGTCGATCGGTGCGATCACTCAGCACACTGTCGGCATCATCGAGGCAGCTAGCGGCGCGATCGAGAGCAGACAGCGCGACGTAGGCCATCGCCAAGCGGGCGAGAATTTCGGGTACGAACTCGGGAGCATGCTGCTTGGCAAGGTCGAGTGCCGACTCGCCAAGGCTCACCGCCAGCAGATCCTCGTGCCGATCGGCGCGCACCTTCGCCATATTCGCCAGCGTGACTGCGTCGAGATCGGGGCGGTCCTGACCCTTGTTCGCCATCAACGCCGCTTCGTAGGTGACGATGGCGCGATCGGTGTCGCGCAGGCTGTGCTGGATGACAGCAAGCGAGTTCAGCAGCAGACCCTCGCTTGCCCGTTCACCGGTCGAGCGATAGAGGTCGAGTGCTGAGCACGCCGAGTTGAGCGCTTCGGAGAAGTTGGCGGCGTGATACTGCACGGCGGCGATCAGGTTGAGCGCCGAAACCTCCGAGATGGCCGCGCCGCAATGATGCGCAAGGTCGCGCGCCTCGAGAGCGACGGCCAAAGCTTCGTTGTTCAAGCCGGAGGCGTACGACAATTCGGCCAGGCGGTACAGCGCCTCCGCCTCAGCGGCTTGATCGCCCTGTGCACGCGCTATCACGCGCGCCTGTTGCACCAGCGAACGGGCTTTGCCGATGTCGGAACTCTCGACTTCGCGCGCCTGGTCGAGGAGAGCGTCGACCGCGACATCGACACCGGCAACGCGGGTCGTCGGTGAAGTCAAAGTCACGCTCACCTCCTTTAGATTTACGACAGAATCTTGACGCGCCAAGTGATCCAAACCGCCATTTCAGGCTAGTTATCGGCACTTCAGGCACCGGGGATAGCGGATTCTTCGTATTGTGTCGGCGTGAAACCGGCGCGCGGCCAAAAATCAGCGGCCCGCCGAAACATAGATTCGACGGCGGTGGCGGCTCTGACCCCCGTAGTCGCCGTGGCGCCCGTGTGGTTATTGGCGATTCTGGTGTTCTGGTGGCCAGTCCACGTGCTCTGGCGTGTCTCGTTTCCTTTGTTTGCCTTCGGATATGTGGCTGCCGTCGTGCTGCTGTTCCTTCGTCCGGTGCAGGTTTGGGTATTGGCACCATTGATGGGTGCCCGTCGCCCGACCCCCGCGCAATCGGCTGCACTCGCCCCCGCGTGGCGTCCGGTGCTGCAGGCGAATGATTTACCCGGCCGTCGCTATGTGCTGGCCACCCTGCCATCGAATGAACTCAATGCGTTCGCGTGCGGCGGCCACCTCGTGGTGGTGACCTCGTACGCGATCGAAGCGTTGCCACGCGACGAATTGACCGGCGTCCTGGCACACGAGTTGAGCCACCATCTCGGGCTGCACACAGTGGCTCAAACGCTCGTTCAGTGGTTGAGCGTCCCGGTGCTGCTGCTGGCGCGTATCGGCTTCTTCCTACAGAACGTCGCCAGCGCGGCGACCACGAGCTATGGCAGCCGTTCGTCCGCGCTGACGGCGATCGGACGCACGTTGGCTGCGTTGCTCACCGCGATTTCGTGGTTCTTTCTCGCTGGGCTGCTGTTGAGCAACGCGTTGACCAACATCGTCGGCCGCAACAGCGAGTTCGAGGCCGACATGCGCGCCGTCGACATGGGCTTCGGCAAGCCGCTCTCCACTGCTCTACGTCGATTCGTGGCCGAGTTCGGTGCCGACCGACCGCTGACATGGCGCGACCGGCTGGCAAGCAGTCATCCTCCGGCCCGCACACGCGTGGCGCGCATTGAGGCAACGTTGCGTCGCCGACGCAACCATTGATGTACCGCTAGTGACATTTCGGGTCCCGCCGGTGCCGATCGCCTCCGGAAGGTGGCAACATAAAGCCGTGGCCGTGATCGATACCTACCAGCTCACCGACCGCTATAGCAGCGACGAGGGCCGGGCGTTTCTCAGCGGCTCGCAAGCGCTTGCCCGTCTGCCCTACGAGCAACTGCGCGTCGATCGCATCGCCGGCCTCAACACCGCCGCGTACATCACCGGATACCCGGGCAGTCCGCTCGCCGGCTTCGATCGCGATGTCAGCGCCGCCGCCAAGTTGGCTGTTGCCGAGGGTCTGACGATGGTGTTCCAGCCGGGGATGAACGAAGAGCTAGCCGCCACCGCAGTGATGGGGTCACAACTCGCAGTCACCGTCGATACCTGTCGCTTCGACGGCGTCATCGGTATTTGGTACGGCAAGGCGCCAGGTCTCGATCGCGCCAGCGATGCATTACGCCATGCGGTCTTCGCCGGCACTTCGGCCAAAGGCGGTGCTCTCGCGTTGGTGGGCGACGACCCGAACGCGAAGAGCAGCACCCTGCCGAGCAGCAGCGGTGCCACGTTGGTCGACCTCAACATGCCGATCATCTACCCAGGCGATGTGCAAGAGGCAATCGATCTCGGCCGACATGCGATCGCGCTGTCGCGCGCATGTGGCGTGTGGGCGAGCATCAAGGTCGTCGAGGCCGTCGCCGACGGTACCGGCTCGGTCGAACTGCACCCCGAGCGCATCAAGCCGGTCGTGCCGACGATGCAGGTCGACGGCAAGTTGTTCGTGCCGTATCCGAGTGGCGAACTGATCACTCCGTACACGATTGCGCTGGAGAAAGAGTTCCACGAGGTCCGCCTCAAACTTGCGAACCAGTACGGCGTGCTCAACCACCTCAACACCATTCCGGTGCGCGGTACAGGCGACTGGATCGGCATCGCGGCCAGCGGTCACACCTACCACGAAGCTGTCGAAGCATTGCGGTTGCTCGGCTTCCGGACTGCCGACGAATTGCACGCAGCGGGAATTCGCCTGTTCAAGCTCGGAATGCCCATCCCCCTCGACGCAACACTGGTGCGCGAGTTCGCGCAGGACCTGGCAGAGGTTGTCGTCGTGGAGGAGAAGGCGCCCAACCTGGAATGGTTGGTGAAGGACGCGTTGTACGGCCGCGCCGATGCTCCGATGGTGTACGGCAAGAACGCGCCGAACGACGAGCCGTTGTTTCCGTATACCGGCACACTCGAGGCCGACACCATCGCGCCGTTGCTGCGCCGCCGATTGACGGCGCGTCTCGCTGATCGGATGACTCCCGAACCTCCCGCCGAACGTGAGCGCATCCCGCTGTCAATCCATCGTTCGCCGTACTTCTGTTCCGGCTGCCCGCACAACTCATCGCTGAAAGCGCCCGAGGGTTCATTGGTTGGCGCCGGCATCGGGTGTCACACGATGGTGATGCTGATGGAGCCCGAACGCCGCGGCAACATCGTCGGCCTCACCTCCATGGGTAACGAGGGCGCCCAGTGGTTCGGCATTGCGCCGTTCGTCGACACAGAACACCTCATCCAGAACATTGGTGACGGCACGTTGTTCCACAGCGGAATGACGGCTATTCGCGCTGCGATCGCGAACCCAGCCAACATCACCTACAAGATTCTCTACAACGGTGCGGTTTCTATGACCGGTGGGCAGGTGCCAAACGGACAGCTCGATGTGCTCACGTTGTGCCGCGTGTTGCTGGAGGAGGGTGTCGCCGAGATCATCGTGACGACCGACGATCTCTCTCGTTACCGGATGGCCGACGTGCCATCGGGAGTGCGCGTGTGGGGTCGTGGGCGGTTGATCGAGGCGCAGGAACACCTCGCGTACATTCCCGGTTGCACCGTGCTGATTCACGATCAACGATGCGCCGCGGAACTGCGGCGCGACCGCAAGCGCAATGTCATCGACGCGCCACCGTTCAAGGTCGTGATCAATGAGAGAGTGTGTGAGGGCTGTGGTGACTGCGGCGACAAGAGCAACTGCCTCTCGGTGCAGCCCGTCGACACGCCCTACGGACGCAAGACGCGCATCGATCAGGATTCGTGCAACTTCGATCTGTCGTGCCTACAGGGAGACTGCCCAGCGTTCATGACCGTGACGGTCGGTGCGGCTCCCAAGAAAGGTTCGAGAAAGACGCCGCCTGTCGTGCCAGGTCCGGTCGCCGCGCCACCGTCGGTCTCCACCGACGATTACACGATCCGCATGGCCGGCATCGGCGGCACCGGTGTCGTCACCATCAGTCAGATCCTCGGGACCGCGGCGATGTTGGCTGGCTATCACGTGCGCGGACTCGACCAAACCGGGTTGTCGCAGAAGGCAGGGCCTGTGGTCAGCGATCTGCGTCTCTCGCGCACGCGGCCCCACGCGTCGAACAAGGCGACGGCGGGTTCGGCCGACGTGATCCTCGCGTTCGATCAACTGGTTGCCGGCGGGGATGCGACGCTGCACACGATGGCCGCCGATCACACGGTGCTGGTCGCCAACACCGCGGCGGTCGCCACCGGTTCGATGGTGGTGCGCCCAGAACGCCCCTACCCGTTGGCCGAGCTCGGCGATCGTCTCGACGACAGCTCCGACCGCGCAGTGCGCGTCGACGCGCATCGGCTGAACGTTGCTCTGCTTGGCGATAGCGGCAGCGTCAACGTCTTCATGTTGGGTGTCGCGGCGCAGGCTGGCCACATTCCTGTCGACGTCGAGTACATCGAGCGGGCAATCACACTCAATGGTGTTGCTGTGGAGAAGAACTTGGCGGCGTTCGGCTGGGGCCGGGCGTGGGTCGCCGACCCCGCCGCCACCGACGAGGCTGCCGGGTTTGCCCCCATTGTGGAGGAGGGATCACTGCGCGAACGACTGTCGGCAGACCTGGTTGGCTATCAGTCGGCCCGCTACGCCAAGCAGTTCGACGCCGTGATCGACAAAGTTGCGGCCGTTGGAAACGATGAACTCACCGACGCGGTCGCCCGCTACCTCCACAAGCTGATGGCGTACAAAGACGAGTATGAGGTCGCCCGTCTATTGATTCTGCCGGAAGCGCGCCGCCAGGCACGGGCGGTGGGCGGACCACGCACGCGAGTGACGTGGCGACTGCATCCGCCGATGCTGCGCGCGATGGGCATGAAGAACAAGCTGCGCCTTGGTCGTTGGGCGACACCGGCCTTCTGGGTGCTGCGGGCGATGCGACGGCTGCGCGGCACTCCGCTGGACTTGTTCGGATTGGCCAAGGTGCGCAAGCTCGAGCGGGAGATGATTCCCGAGTACATCGCGGCGATCGAATCGCTGCTCCCGCACGCATCGGATGCCACCATGCCCGAGATCATCGCGATTGCCTCGCTCCCGGATCGAGTACGTGGCTACGAACACATCAAGTGGGACCGGGCGATTGCGTACCGTGAAGAGCTATCACGACGCCTCGCGGCGTTCACTGAGTCGTAAGCAGAACGACAGCGTTCCGTCGTTTCAGTAGGAAATCTCGATCACTTTCGTTCTGCTCGCAAGCCAATGCACGATCGAACGCCATCCTCGCCGCGACCGCATCACCATTACGGGCCAACAGTTCGCCGCGCGTACTCCAGTAGAGGTGCCAGTCTTCGACCGCCGCCATATCGATATCGCTCTCGTCGAGCAGGGCCAGACCTGCCGCAGGATCTCGCGCATATGCCACGGCAACCGCCCGGTTCACGCGCACTACGGGCGTCGGCACTAGAAATTCGAGCGTCGCGTACAGACTGGCGATCTGCGACCAATCGGTGTCGGCAAATTCGGGAGCGATGCCGTGGAGGCACGCGATTGCCGCCTCGACCTGGTATCGGCCAGGGCGGTGGAGTTGCACAACGTGATCCAACATCTCCGCGGCCGTGGCGATTTCGTCGTGATGCCAGCGCGATCGATCCTGGTCGGCAAGCAACACGAGGCTGCCCGTCGAGTCGAGGCGTGCGTCGCGGCGCGCGTGAGTAGCAACCGCCAGCGCCAGTAAGCCCGTGCACTCAGGTTCGTCGGGCATCAATTCCGTGAGCAGTCGGGCGAGTCGAACGCCTTCGGCCGCGAGATCGGAACGAGCGTCGAGGCTGCCCTCGGGAGAATGATGGCCAGCGGTGATGACCGCGTGCACCACTTGCAACACCGCGGGCAGCCGTTCGGGCAACTCGTGGTCGGCCGGAATGCGATACGGGATGCGCGCGCTGGCAATCTTCTTCTTGGCACGACTGATGCGCTGCCCCATTGTCGCTTCGGGAACGAGGAAGACCGAGGCGATCTCGCTCGTGGTCATCCCGCACAGCGTGCGCAACGACAGCGCCAAACGCGCTTCAACCGCCAACGCCGGATGGCAGCACGTGAAGAGCAGCCGGAGCAGATCGTCACGGACCATCGAGTCAGACGTCACTTCTCGAACTGCCAGCGACACATCGTCGAGCAGGCGCGCGTCGGTCTCCTTCGTGCTGCGCTTCGCTTCGCGACGCAACACATCGAGCGCTCGATTGCGAGCCGCGGTCGTCAGCCACGCCGCTGGGTTGCTGGGAACTCCATCGACGGGCCAGCGCCGAAGCGCATCGACGACCGCATCTTGCACCGCGTCTTCGGCGATGTCGATGTTGCCGACGAGCCGCACGAGGGTGGCCAACACGCGGCCACCCTCGTGGCGGATCATCTGCTCGAGCGGTTTGCTCACATGCTGTCTTTAACTACTCAGCTGAAATCAATGACCGGGCGAACTTCAACCTTGCCGTGCCATGCGCCTGGAATCTTGGCCGCCCACTTCAGAGCCTCATCGAGGTCCTTGCAGTCCAACAGGTAGAAGCCACCGAGCACTTCTTTGGTTTCGGCGAACGGGCCGTCGGTGGTGACGACCTCGCCACCCTTGGCACCGCCCTTGACGTGCACCGTCGTTGCGGTGGTGGTCGGCTGCAATGCTTCGCCGCCACCGGGGATCACGCCGGCCGCGCCGGCGGTCTCGCCGAAGTCGACGTACTCGGCAAACACCTTGGCCCAGTCTTCTTCTGTACCGGTGCCTTCGTTTGCACGGTTTTCGTAAATCAATGCTGCATAGCGGGGCATTTCAGTTCTCCTTATCTAGTGACGGATGCTGTCACCCAATCCGACGAACAAGCTTCGCGGATTTCGACAGGTATGACAGAAAAACTAGACGAGCGGGCCGAGGCGGTACAGGTTGCTGCTGCCTGAGTCGGTGACCCACAGCGATCCGAAGCCCACGACCATGCGCGCCGGAATGTCGATCTCGTTGAACTCTTGGCGCACTACCCCGGTCGATCGTTCGATCCGCAGCAC
>JANWKM010000094.1 GCA_025451395.1 Ilumatobacteraceae bacterium | reverse complement strand
TGGCACCGAACTGGTACTGAGAGCGAAAGAGTTTGATCTCTTGACACGACTGATCGCCGATGCCGGCAATGTGGTCTCGCGCGAATCGTTGATGGCCGACGTATGGGATGAGCATTGGTTCGGGTCGACCAAGACGCTCGACTTCCACATCGCGGCACTGCGCCGCAAGCTCGACACCCACGATCACACCAGCCGGATCACAACCCTGCGTGGCGTCGGATACCGGTTCGAGTTGCCATGAGGCGTCGGATTCTTGCCGCCATTCTCTCGGTGACTGCGATTGCGATCGTTTTGTTTGGGGTTCCGTTGGCCATCGTTGTCCAGCGTTTCGTCGACGACGACGCGGCCCTGCGGGTAGAACGCGCAGCAGTACTCGCGTCACGGCAAGTGCCAGCCGACTTTGCGACGAACAACGATCCGGTGGAGTTGCCGAAGAGCGAGGACGGGATCGTTCTCGCTCTCTACGACACGAGCGGACAGCTCGTCGCCGGAAGCGGGCCACCGACCGCCGATGATGCAACCAACGAGGCACTGGGCAACAGGATCGCCGATGTCAAGGCGGGCGGGTCGCGCATCGTCGCCGTGCCAATCGCAGCCGATGAGCGGGTGATCGGTGTGATCCGTGCCGAACAGTCGACCGCGGCCAGCGAATCGCGCGCCCGACGCATTCAGATTTTGCTAGCTGGGTTGGCGATCGCCGTCCTCCTCGTCGGCGCGGCTATTGGCTTCGTCCTCGCCGGGCGACTGGCGCGGCCCGTCAGGCGGTTGCGCGATGCCGCAGTTGATCTTGGCGGCGGAGACTTCACCATTGACGTGTCACGCAGCCGCGTCCCGGAGCTCGACCAAGCGGCGCAAGCTTTGACGGCGACAGCCAGGCGACTCGATGACCTCTTAGCGAGGGAGCGGGCGTTCAGTTCTGACGCATCGCATCAACTACGCACACCACTCGCTGGGCTTCGGGCAGCGATCGAGACAGAGTTGCAGTTCCCACGCCCGGACCCGACAGCTGTTCTCCACGAAGCGATCGGCGACATCGACAGGCTCGAGCGAACGATCGCCGAGTTGCTCAACATCACCCGTACGTCGACCGTTGCCGACTTGTCGACATCATTGGCCGATGTGTTCGCGGACATCGAATCTGCTTGGCGGCGCCGATTCACTGGCGCCGGACGATCACTGACGATCGCTGCGGCGCGCTACACGCCAGCCGTAAGAGGCAACCCCGCCATGCTTCGTCATGCACTCGATGTGTTGATCGACAACGCCGTTCGCCACGGCCGCGGCGCAGTGAAGATCGACCACACCGTCGGTGAAGACACCGTCACCGTGACGATCTCCGACGATGGACCCGGGTTCGTGAACGGGCCGCCGCAGTCAACCGACGTGCATGGGCTCGGCCTACCCCTCGCACAACGACTGATCGCGGCCATGCCTGGGCGGTTGACGATCGCGCCAGCAGGGCCACCGCCGCGTATCGACATCGTTCTTCAACGCGCAGTTTCCGCAGCGAGTTAACCCACGGACGCGCCGAAGGGAAGGACCTGTGTGGTCCTTCCCTTCAATGCGTACTTCGGATTAGACGGGCTCAGGGAGCTTCGTTGGCATCGTCAGCATCGGCTACACCGTCGCCGTTGTTGCCGGTCTCTTTGCCCTCATTCTGATGGTCAATACCGTCAGCCTCGTCCGAGCCTTCGACCTCGGTCGCGTCGTCGCCACCTTCAGCAGCATCGGGAGTTTCCGTGGCCTCGTCTGCCTGAGCGGCTGCCGGACCACCATCGCACTCGAGCCCGGTGGCGGTGTCGATGCCGTTCTCGCAGTTGACGCCGTTGTCACCCGGAGCTTCCGGGGCCTCGTTTGCCGGGGTCGGAGTACTGCCGCCGCCACTTGATGCGGCGGCGATGCCGGCGGCTCCGGCGAACAGGCCGAGTCCGAGGATGGTGGTGTAGCTGGCCTTTTTCAATCGGGAAGTCATGATGCTTGTCCTTTCGTTGCACGGGTCGGGGGGTTCCGCTTCCGATGTGGTCAGGATGCGCTTGCCAACCTTGAGCCGACCCGAAGCGACCTAAAGCGATGCTTAGGCCGAGCTTCAGGTTCGACCTGCCACGCTGTCATCGTGAGGATTCTGGTGATCGAGGACGACAAGCGGTTGGCGTCGACGTTGCGACGCGGTCTGGAAGCGGAGGGCTTCGCCGTCGACAACGCCCTTGATGGCGAACAAGGCTTGTGGTTGGCCTCGGAAAATTCGTACGATGCGATCGTTCTCGACATCATGTTGCCGAAGGTCAACGGCTTCCAAGTGTGCGCACGATTGCGGGAAGCAGGCAACTGGACACCAATCTTGATGCTGACCGCCAAGGACGGCGAGCTCGACGAGGCAGAGGCACTCGATACTGGTGCCGACGACTACCTCACCAAACCATTCTCCTACGTGGTCCTCGTCGCTCACCTACGTGCGCTCTTACGGCGTGGCGTCGCGGAGCGGCCAGTACAAATAACCATCGGTGACTTGGTGGTCGACCCAGCTGCCCGCGTTTGTAGCCGCGGCGACACGATGATCGATCTGACGGCGAAGGAGTTCTCGATCGTAGAATTTCTCGCCCGACGCAATGGCGAGGTCGTTTCCAAGGCGGAGGTCTTGGAACACGCGTGGGACTTCGCGTATGACGGCGACCCGAACGTGATAGACGTGCACATGTCGAACATTCGACGCAAAATCGACAAGCCGTTCCGCGTTCATAGTCTGCGAACCGTCCGGGGTGCCGGTTACCGCCTCGTGCCCGATGGCCGCTGATCGGCTACGACGGGTCGGCCTTCGGCTGCGCATCACCGTCGTCGCGGCGCTAGCCGTCGGCGTAGCACTCTTTGTCGCCGCCTTGTTCTTGATTGGCTTGCTCCACAATCGACTCGACTCCGCCGCGACAACCGCCGCGACGTTGCGTGCCCGTGACGTTGCGGCACTCGCCGCCGCTGACGCGCTTCCGAGCACACTGGCGTTACCCGGCGAGGAGTCGGCGTTCGTACAGGTGGTCGACGACGCGGGTGTCGTGATCGCGTCCACCGAGAATATTGACGGCGAACTCGCCATCTCCACGATCGGGCCTGTCGGCGTCAAACCGTTGCCACTGACAATCCTGGTGGCTCCCCTTGATCAGGCAGACCGCATGCGAGTTGTCGCCTTGAACGTAACCACGGCTCACGGAGAAGTCACTGTCTACGCAGGTGAAAGCCTGGAGAACGCCGACGACACCACCGCCGCAATCACCACGCTGCTCGCCGTTGGTCTCCCGCTGCTTGTTGTCATCGTCGCCGCATCTACCTGGTGGGCAGTCGGACGCACCTTGCGACCCGTCGGGGATATCACTCGCACAATGGCCGAAATCACTGCAAGCGACATCCATCGCCGGGTGCCGGTTCCCTCTGCACGCGACGAGATCGGACAACTAGCTACGACAGTGAACGAAACCCTCGGGCGTCTCGACATCTCAATCGAACAGCAACGGCGTTTCGTGGCCGATGCGAGCCACGAACTACGAGGCCCGCTGGCGTCGTTGCGCGCCGACCTAGAGATTTCTGTGACTCATCCCGAGCGCACCACATGGAAGAACGTCGCTCGCGACACACTCGGCGATGTCGAACGACTGCAACACCTCACCGAGGATCTACTGGTGCTGGCTCGCCTCGACAGCCCCGAGCAACGACCGCACCAGAGGGTCGACATCGCTGATTTAGTTCGCGATTCAGTCTTCGCGGTTCGGCGCGAGGAGATCACGGTCTCGGTCAACGGCGTCGAGCAGCCAGTGGTGATTGAAGGCGACGAGGCACTGCTCCGGCGGTTGCTGCGCAACCTGGTTCACAACGCCGAACAACATGCCATTCAGCTGGTATCTGTAGACCTCACCCGTCAGGGCGGCGATGAGGTCACCGTGACCGTCAGCGACGACGGGCGCGGAATCGCCCCCGACGACCGCAAGCGTGTATTCGAACGATTCGTCCGTCTTGACGACGCCCGAACACGCGACGGCGGGGGCACCGGACTCGGACTCGCAATTGTTCACGACATTGTCGAGAGTCATCACGCCCAAATTCGGATTGAGGGCGTGCAGCCCCACGGCACCGCCGTAGTCGTCACGTTCGCGGCCAGGCCCAATTCAGTCGGCAGCGAGCAGGACCAATGAGAAGGTCGTCGGGTGTCGCCCCACGAGAAGCAGTCGGCCGCCTTCGGCTTCCGCGATCGATCTCGCAAGCGCGAGGCCGATGCCGTGGTTGCTGCCATGACCACGTCGAAAGAGGTCGTCCTCGCTCGCAGCTTCGGCGAGCGATCCCTCGTCAGCTATGTCAATGGCACCACCGCCTGCGATCGACCGGACCGTCACCTGGATCGCTCCTGTCCCATAATTGAGCGCGTTGTCGATCAGCACATCGAGTACCTGATCGACCGAAGCGTACGAGGCACCGACAACTGCGTCCTCACATGAACCACACGAAATGCTCCGCTCCATCGTCGCAACGCGCGGTTCCCAGCGTTGGATGGCCGAGGTTGCAGCGTCTCGCAGCGAAGTCGTTGACGTCGACCGAACGGCGTCGCGAGCGAACGCGAGCAGATGCAAAACCGTGCCGTCGATTCGATCAAGGTCCTCGAGCGCAGCGCGAGCCAGCGTTTGGACCTGCGCATCCGTCGCAGCTGCCTCCAACCTGAGCCGAAGACCAGCGAGCGGAGTCCGCAGTTGGTGCGAGACATCGGCGCTGAAGCGTCGTTCACGAGCGAGTGACTCGTACACGCGATGCGAGCCATCAACCAGCGCCGCGCCCAACAGATCGATCTCCGCGATGCCTACCGGTCGGTGTACATCGAGGACGCCGCCGCTGCCGAGCCGCGATGCAGAGGCCGCGAGCTCTATGATCGGTTTGCTGAGGCGGCGAGCAAGTCGGCTGGCAATCAGCGATGCGATTCCCAGTGCGCCTATTCCTGCGGCGCTCATGACGAGCCACGCTCGGCGCGCGCGACTCTCCGCGCCACTCAACGGCTCACTCAAACGCAGTGCACCGACAACGATCTCGTTCTGATCGGTGATCGGCGTGGCAACGACGATGGACCCATCAGTACTCGACGCCGGTGTTCCGGTGAGCGCCTTCAACGAGGTCGGGTCTGCGAACTCTGGTCCATCGCCGAAGATCAGCTTGCCATCGGTCGAATAGACGGAGAACGGCACCGATTGGTCCGGCTCTATCGAGACCTGTGCGAGTTCGGTTGGGTCGAGCGGAATTGCAATCTCGGCCAGCGTCTCGGCAGCGCGTGCTTGCAGTTCGACGACTTCCGAGTCGAGAAGTTGACGTTGCGCCACAATCGCGAGCGGGATTCCGACAGCGAGCAGAACAAACGCCGTGACGCCAACGATGGCGGTCGTGATCCGTCGCCTCATAAGACGACCAGCCGAAAGCCGACCCCGCGAACGGCAACAATCTCAATGCTGTCGCCGAGCTTGCGCCGCAACGCCGCGATGTGCATGTCGACTGTTTTCGTGGAGCTATCCCAGTGCAGATCCCATACGTCGGCGAGCAGTCGGTCTCGTGTGACGACCCGCCCGGCGTGCCGAGCGAGATAGACGAGCAATTCGAACTCGCGGGTCCGCAGCTCGATGGGCGTGCCGTCCAGACTTGCGATGTAGGCGGCCGGTTCGATGCGAACTCGTCCGAGTTCGATCGGTGCGTTGCTATCGGCGGTCTCAGTGGAGCGAAGATGAGCTCGAATCCGAGCAAGGAGAACGGACATCGAGAACGGCTTAGTGACGTAGTCGGTAGCTCCTGCGTCGAGACCAACGATGATGTCGATGTCAGCATCGCGTGCCGTGACGAGAATGATGGGCAAGGTGCTGCTTCGCTCGCGAAGCCACCGACACAGCGTGAAACCGTCGATGTCGGGCAGCCCGACATCAAGGATCACTAGGTCGGGAATAGTGAGCTCAAGTGCCGCGGTCGCGGCTTGGCCACTGCGGAACCAGTGCACTTGGTAGCCGTGGGACTCGAGGGCGGTCTGCATCGCCGTTCCGATCGAAGCGTCGTCCTCGACCATGACGACGTGTGCTCGTTCAGGCTTGCCGTCCCGAGTTGCCGGAGGTGGGCCAGTCACCCTCGTTTACGTCTCGCCGGGTGCACTCGTGGGAGTGGCATCGCCGGCCGCC
>JANWKM010000093.1 GCA_025451395.1 Ilumatobacteraceae bacterium | reverse complement strand
GCACGAGCACGCTGATGCCGTTCGCATCCGGTTCGGGCACGGCTATGTCGAACGTTGCAGCACCAACGCTTACCTGCACGCGCGTGATCAGCGAATGCCGGGAATCGACAATCTGTTGCATCGTCAAGTTGCTGAGTGGCTCGCCGTTCAGCGGCACCGTCAGTGTTGAGCCTTCCGCCGGCCCGAACGGCGAGGTCCAAGCCGTCGCCAGATCACCGTCGGCAGCGAAGCGGCCAGCTGCTGTCGGCACGCCTGTCAGGCGGCGATTGGCGATCGCACCGGTGCCGACGTGGTCAACCTCGGCCAAAACCTCGTCGCTCGCCCGATCGTTGCGGTGAAGCGTGACAGTGACTGCGAAATCGTGTGCCTCGTCGTTCAAGGGACTAGTCAACGTGAACTCGCGCTCGAGTGATGCCTCGGGGTCGCTGCGCCAACGATTACGCGGATCGACGCGCAACCGGGTCAACACGACTGCGATCGGGGCGTCGGACGCCGCGGCCACGTCGGTGACTGGTACTCGGACAATCTCGGTGTTAGTACCGAGCCCGAGCTCGGCGAAGCCAACACCCGAGTCGCCGGTGTCGTTACCGCCCGCGCGATCTCCCACGCCCGTAATGGTGATCGTGATGGCTGTGTGCGCGGGCACGGTGACCGCTTGTCCAGGTGCGGTCAGCGATGTCTCGTCAAGAGTCACGTCGGTGGCGGCATGTCCGGGCGCGGAGATTCGTACCGAGGTGATCCTGCGCTTCGCGTTCGTGTTCTGTGGCTGCAGCAATTGCAATTCTCCGTCGGTATCCGACACGGTGAGAAAATGCCCGATCGGCGGTTTGTCGCGATCGTTGACTATCCACGCGGTCAGCGGATCGCCATCGACCGCCATCGCCGGCCGCTGCTCGGGACGGTAGGCGAACGTCTCGCCGTAAGCACTGGCCTTGACGATCAGACCGGTGTCGAGCATCGCGATCGTCTGATCGTCGGCTTTGTTCTGCGGACCGAACACGGGCAGCCGCACATCGCGTTCGTTGGCGAGCAAGACATCGTTGACGTCGCCCCCAGACTCGGTGAGACCGGTGGTGTCTTGCGACGTCCCCCATTGGCGAGCGCGGTCGCGGTTCGAATCGGTGATGATGACGATTGCGCCGGACAACTGTTCGTCGGCCGTCAGATCGGCGGCGTAGCGCAGCGCCTCATCTCCGCGCAGAAGTCCCGCTGCGGCGGCATCGACGACACCCTCGCCGCTGCCGACGAGCAAGACGATGCGATCGCTCGCTCGCATGATCGGCACCGGGTCGACGACCGCGACCAGTTCGACGGGCGCGAGCGCGCTGCCGAGGTCGGGGTTGCTGAGCGCGGCCTCGTCGATCATCGCCAGTTTCGGAACATTGACCTGCGGCGTGCCGTACAGCACCGGTTCACCAAGGCCGACCGGCTGCGCGTCGAAGATGGCGGCGACCTCCTCCGGCCGAGGAGTGCGGAATCGGTCGAATGCCATGTCGTTGGCAACCCAAATGGTGTCGACGCCGAGATAGCGGGCGACGACGGCAAGTGCCTGCGGGTCGAGCGTGTGGGCTTGCATTCGGTCGTCGAGCGCGAATAGCAACTCCATTACGCCCGGCGACCCGAGCGGCAGTAGATCACGCGTGATCAGCGGCTTGGTGGTCATTCCGAGCAGTGGGGGATCGACCGTGTACCCCCAACGGAATGCCCCGAAGTCGGAACCGGGCAATTGCAATACTCGATACTCCGACGAGGTCGCTGACAGCGCATCGGCGGCCTGTTGCCACGCCGTCGGCGGCGATTGGTCTCGTTGAATGCCCGGGTCGACGAGGTTGCCGTTGAACAGAGCCGGCAAGTTGATGATCGCGAGCAGAACGACTGCCAGGGGTGCGAACGCACGCGCCCGAATGCGAGTGGCGGCAAGTGCAGTGATCAATGCACCGACGCCGAGGGCGAGCCCGAAGTTCGACATGGGCACCGCGCGGGTGCTGCTGCGAATGGCGAGCGCGAATGAGCTGCGCGAGTTCTCGGCCAGTGGTGTCATCAGCAGTGATGCATTCGCGATCGGGTACACGCCGACTGCGAGCACGATTCCGACGAAAACCAGCAGGACGGCGTAGCTGCGCTGGGTGAAACGAACCAGCGCCAGCCCAGCGATTGAAAGAATCAGCAGAACGAAACTGACACCGATCGCGAACCAGGATTCCAGATACGTACGCGACGCCGTAGTCGCGAACGCGAACGGATCGCCGAAGTAGAACAGCCAATACCCCATGCCGCGCAGTGTCTCGGTGGACGTGGAGGTGATCGACGTTCCCTGCAAGCTCTCGCTATAGGCGAGGACGTCGGCTCCGTAGATGCCCTGTATGCGCACCATCGCGATCCACCACAGCGACACGGCGATGCCGAGCCCACCGATACGCACAGCGGTGGCGAGCGCTCGTTGCCACGTGATCGAACGCTGGACGACGGCGTGTAGCAGCCATAGTGCCGGCGCTGGCGCGATCATCAGAATGGCGGTTGCGTTTGGTGCGCTGCATGTCGCCAATAGCAGAGCGATCAGTGCTGGGTGCCGCCATCGGCGATCGCTCGTCGCCGCCAGAATTGTCAGCCCGACCAACCAGCCCAGCGCCGCCCACGGCAGCAACATCGCGCTGGTGCGCGATATGTACGCCAACGTGTAGGGCGACAATTGATACACGATCGCAGCAACGACACAACCGCTCTTGGGCAGACCGAGCAAGCGCGCCGCCCAGTACACACCGAGCGCGGCGAGGAAGAGCAGCGTGCCGATCCACAAACGATGCGCGACCCAATCGGGAGCGCCGAGCTTGTCGAAGAACCAATACCACGGACCCTGTGGCCAAAGGTAGGAGATCAACTGATGCGGCACCCAGCCGCCGAACTGACGGGTGTCCCACGAATATGGAGCGTCCGCGATCAGCCGACCAGGATTGAGATAGAGGTTCAGTTTGGTGTCCGCCGGCATGCGGCCCGGCTCGGTCAGCAACGCGGGCAGATAAGCGATCGCGGCGAACAGAACCCATGTCCACCGCGAAGTGCGCGCCGTGATCCGCGCGACCGTCACGGAATGGCCCCACGCACCCCGTACAGAGCGGTGAGCCCCACCAATCCCGCGGAGCACGCACCCACGATGTAGGGCCACCACTCACGCCTGTTGCGTTCGAACCACACAGCCGAGACGATCAGCAACGGAAACGCGGTGAACAAGAACCGCGGTCGTGCGGTGACGGTCTTGGGAAGCAACATGAGTAGTAGCACGACAGCGATGTAGGCGTTGAAGATTGCCGGTAGCCGTTGCTTGTACAGGAACCAGAGCAGATACACCATCGTGATCAGGCTCACGGCTGTAATTGTCTTCGTCGGCGATGTCAGCGGATCGGACAGCGCCTTGATTGAGTTACTGATCGCGGTCGCGCCGTAGCTCGTGCCCTCACCCCAAGCTTCCCGTTGCACGCGAAACCACACGCCGCGCTCGCCGGTTCGCGCGTCGAGCCATAACTGGAACGCGATGAAGCCAAGCGGCGCGAGCAACGGTGCGCTCAGCGAACGCCATTCGCGTCGTTCGCGAATGGCGAAGAAGGCGGCGACGGCGCACGCGGCAACAAGAGCGAGTCCATTGGGGCGGGTCGCCGTCCCAAGTGCAGCGGCGACACCGGCCAGCACCCACTGACGTTGCAGCAGGAACAACAGGCACGCGCCGGCGAACACGAGCAGCAGCGCCTCGGCGTATGCGAACGACAACACGAAGCTGCCCGGGAACAGTGACATCAGCACCATTGTGCGTTCGCCGATATTGACCCCGAACAGATGCCGTGCGATGAGTCCCGCGATGTACACGACGACGATCCCGAGCAGCAGATTGATGAAGACGGATGCAACGTCGGCGCCGCCGGGTAGCACCCTGTCGACGCCCTTGATCAGCATCGGGTACGCGGGAAAGAACGCTGCTCTCGCGTCGTAGCGGTCGTAGTCGGCGTTGGGCAGGACTCGGTGCGGGTAGCCCAGGCGGACGAGACGCAGGTACCAAACACCATCCCACGAGGTCAGCACGTCGAGCATCGGCCGCGCGGCGTTCTTCGGAATCTGCGAGTGCGGGTAGTCGGGGTCGGCAAACTGCGCGAATGGGAATTTCTCTTCCATCACGTTGGCATCGGCGCGCAGTTCCGCGGCGACGAGCGCCGCGCCGATGGCGACGCAAATGCGCGAGTACAAGTACGCGAAGCCCGCTCTACGTAGCGCGCGTTTCCACGCAACTGTCTCGGTCGCAGGGTCGTTAGCTATGGGGTCGAACATCGGTGTCTCGCCGAGCGCTGTGGTCATCATGAACGCGGCGAAGTTACCACCCGGACCTTTGAAGGACGGACTTCCAGTTGCAATGGTCTAGTCGGCTACCGTGGCGACGACCCCGCCCCAGCTAGGAGCCTTCACGATGAGTGCATCAGTGCGCCGATCTGTCTTCCTTCGGCTGGTCACCGCGTTTGTCGTCGGCTTTGTGAGCCTGACACTCGAGATTGCCTACACGCGGGTGATCTCGTTCAAACTCTTTTACTACTACACCTACTTCGTCATTGGTCTCGCACTCTTGGGCCTCGGTGCTGCAGGCGCATTCGTGTCGTTATCGAGTCGACTGCGCAATGCCGACACTGTTCGCCTTGTGCAGGGCGTCGCGCCGATCGCTGCCCTCGCAGGCGTCGGGGGTTACGCGGTCGTCGCCCGCTTGGCCATCGACGTCAACCTGATCTGGATCGGCACGCGGTGGGAGGCGTTGCTGCAACTGCTGCTGCTGTTCCTACTGTCAGTCTCGATCACAGCTGTGTTCTTTGCTGTCGGCCTCGTCTTCGCATCACTCGTTGTGAATCAGGCAACACAGATGCGCCGGCTTTACTTCTGGGACCTTCTCGGCGCCGCCACAGGTTGTTTGGTGGCTGTTCCTCTGGAATCAACGGTTGGGCCGCCGGCGATGATCCTCGGGTCGTTGGTACTACTTGCAGTTCTGGGTCTCGGAATGGTGCTTTCCGAGGGTGGAGAGCGGTGGCGATCCGCCGCCGGTGCCGTGCTGGTGGTCGCGACATTTGCGATCTTCTGCGGTCAATTGAAGGTGAGGGTGGACGAGACCAAGACGTTGCACGATTCCGAGGTTGTCGAGGCTGGTGATTGGGGCGCGGTCTTCCGGGTCGATGTTGTCGATTATTCCGACAACACGGTGGTGCACGGCGTGGGAGACGCCCAAGGCGATGTCAAATTGCTGCATCACGACGGTCTCCTCGGATCGGCGATTCACCGCTACGACGGCACCGAGGCCACAACTGGTCGATTCGCAACTGATGTTCGCAAAGTGGCCTTCGCGGCGGTCGAGAACAGCGCACCGTCGGTGCTGATCATCGGTGCCGCTGGCGGCAACGAGATTATGGCCGCGTTGACTTACGGCGCGGGGCATATCGACGCGGTCGAACTGAATCCGGTCACCGCCGACCTGTTGCGCAATCGATACGCGGACTACACGGGTCACATTCTCGATGATCCGCGGGTGAACTATGTGCAAGGCGACGGCCGCACGTTCCTGGCCCGTTCCGATGCAGACTATGACCTGATCTGGTTCGTCGCCCCCGATAGCTACGCGGCATCCAACGCCGCGACGTCGGGGGCATTTGTGTTGTCGGAGAGTTATCTGTACACGCGTCAGATGGTCGAGACAGCTTTCGATCACCTGACGCCCGGCGGCGCGATCGTGGCCCAGTTCGGCGATTTCGCGTTCGACCAACGACCGACTCGGACTGCGCGGTACATCACGACCGCCCGCGCCGCATTGCACAACAGGGTCGACGATTTCTCACAGAACATCGGGCTGATCGTTGACTACGACGACACCAACTTTCTCGGCAAGGTGAGCACGATCATCTTGTTCGCGTCGCCTGTTTCGTCTTCGACTGTCGATCGCATCGACAACTCACTGCAGGATCTGCCGCGGTCACAGGCAAAGTACTTGCCAGGCGAAGTGCGCGTCGACGGGCTCACGTCCGATCTCATCACACTTAACGACGACGAGGCGGCGGCAGTTGTCGACGAGTATCCCTTCGAAATTGGAGCGATCGACGACGACCGACCGTTCTTCTGGCACTTCACCAGCTTCAGTTCGGTGGTGACCAACTTTCAGCGGACGTACGAGGACACCGAGATCGCAATCGGCGAGCGACTGCTTGTGGTGCTGGTAGGAGTGGCAACACTGGTCGCCGCCTTGTTCTTGTGGCTGCCGTTTGCCGTGACCCGGCGTCGGGGCAACGCGAGCAAGGTTGTTGGACGCTCGGGATTGTTCGGGTACTTTGCCGCGCTTGGTCTGGGATTCATGTTCATCGAGGTGTCGATGATCCAACGTTTTGCACTGCTGCTCGGCTTCCCGACGCTGTCGTTGTCGGTCTCGCTGTTCACTCTGCTGATTGCGACGGCCGTCGGTGCGCGCTTCTCCGGTGTGCTGAGTCATTGGAAACAAGTCGGGCTCGTGCCTGTGACAGCCCTGCTGATCGTTCTGAGCGTGCTGTACATGTCGGTCTCTGAATCACTCACCGATTCAGCGTTGGCCTGGGCGCAGTGGGCACGCATCGCGCTCGTCATCGCACTGCTGTTCCCAATCGGTCTTCTGCTCGGTACCTTCCTGCCCGCCGGCATCGATGCCGCCATCGAGTTGTCGGGGAGCGACGAAGCCGTACGTGGCCGACTCGTGGCGTGGTGTTGGGCAGTCAACGGTTTCTTCTCGGTGATCGGTTCATCGGTCACCACCATCGTGTCGATGGCGTACGGGTTCGACAAGGCGCTGCTTGCCGGACTCGGTATGTACGCGCTCGCGACGGGACTGCAAAGGGTCAACGCTGCGAAATCGAATTCACACGTTGTCCTGGCCCAAACCTAGGAGCACGGTGACCATCGAGCAGCAGCAGCCACACCGCTCGTCCACGTTGACCAGCGTATGGCGTGAGTAGTTCCAGCATTTCTTCATCGGTGCCGCGCGGGCGCCCGGTGAGTGCGTGGACGACGACGTTCTTGAGGTGGTAATCGCCGACTGCGACCGCATCGGGATCGCCGAGCGCGCTCGACATGACTGTGCCGATGGTCCACGACCCGAGGCCGGGCAGCAGACTCAGTTTGTCGGCGGCGGCGGGCGGTGACAACAGTGCCCAGTCGTAGAGCTTGGGCGCATGCTTGCTCACTTGCCGCAGCGCGCTGACCCGCTTCATCTCGACACCCAATTCATGCCACCACCAACTGGGTTGCCCGAGCAGCGCGTCCGCAGTGGGCGGTAGCCGCAGCTTGTCGAGTGGACCGGGAGCGTGCTCGCCGAGTTGATACACAAGTCGGTGCCACTGATGCAGCGCCTCGCCGGCGGTGATGCGTTGCGCGAGGATCGTCGGCAGCAGCTCGTGGTACAACGTGCCACTCGCACCGAATCGCAAGTGCGGGTGATTCCGTTGCGCGGCGAGCACTGCTGGGTGACCGGTAGTGAATACAAACCCGGCGTCGAGTGAGCCGGTGAGCGCGGCGACCTGATCCAAAAGCCACGCCGCGCCGGGTCCCCACGCTTGCTGTTGCAAATTGTTGCCGCGCCAGTCGAGGTGCAATGTGGCCGGCCCTTGCGGTGTCAACGTCGCTCGCCAGAATTCCCCGTCGGTCATGAATGTTGTGGGATCACCGTTGCCGTGTCGATACCTCGCGAGAGTGAGGTGTAACGAGGTTGTTGGAGCGATCACGTCGTGACCTTCACGTCAGGGCCTCGTTAACCAGGGCAGGTGCGAGGAACTCGGTTGCAATGCGGAGCGCAGCACCCCGCGTCCAATGCACACCATCGGGCCGGGCGTCGGTGTCATCGGAGAGCCCCGAATCGGAGACCCAGGTCGCGAGGTCGATGACGCGCACCGCCTTGGGATTCCCGTTGGCGATGCTCTCCATAATCGCCCACAACACTTGATGACGCGACGCTTCAGCCTGCGGATCGGATGGCGGGAGATTGGCGGCAAGTGGCACGGGTTGTAGCACCCACACGACTCGAGCGACGCCCAGCGCCAGCAGTCGATCGGTGAGGACTTGGTACGAATTCCTGATCGCCTTTCTGGCATCGGGATCGCTAGGCGACAACACGGCGCCACCGGGTACCAAGCGGCGATCGTTGACATCCCACGATGTCGTCATCAGCATCACCACGTCGGG
>JANWKM010000092.1 GCA_025451395.1 Ilumatobacteraceae bacterium | reverse complement strand
TTGCTCGACGGGTCGCTCGCGCGGGTCCTGAATGCTCAGCACGGCAGCGATGACGGTCACTTCCCGCACGCAGCCGTGACGACTTGCTTCCAACACCATGCGACCAAGCCGCGGGTCGATCGGTAGTCGCGCCAACTGTTGCCCGATCGGCGTGAGACGCTCGGCGCCGGGCCCGATCGCCCCCAATTCTTCGAGCAATGCGAACCCATCGCGCACCGATCGTGAATCCGGCGGATCGAGGAAGGGGACTGCGGCCACGTCGCCAAGCCCGAGCGCCGTCATCTGCAGGATCACTGAGGCGAGATTGGTGCGCAGGATCTCGGGTTCGCTGAACTCGGGGCGCTGACTGAAATCTTCCTCGTCGTACAGCCGAATGCACACCCCAGGCGCGACACGCCCGCAGCGCCCTGCGCGCTGATTGGCAGACGCCTGCGAGACCGGTTCGATCGGCAGTCGTTGCACTTTCAACCGGTGGCTGTAGCGCGACATGCGCGCCGACCCGGCGTCGATCACGTAGCGCACGCCGGGCACGGTGAGCGAAGTCTCCGCGATGTTGGTGCTGAGTACCACTCGCCGTTCGTTGTGCGGCTGCCAGATCCGGTGTTGTTCGACAGCCGACAGCCGTGCGTACAGCGGGAGGACCGTCGTAGATCGCGCGGCGTGCGTAGACCGTGCCGCGAAGTGGCGCCGCAGCGCATCGGCCGTGTCGTGAATCTCGCGTTCACCGGAGAGGAACACGAGCACGTCGCCGTCGCCCTCCTTCTCCAGTTCGTCGAGTGCATCGACAACGGCCTGTACCTGATCGCTGTCACTCTCCCTGCCGTTTACTACAAGGGGTCGATAACGCAACTCGACTGGATATGTGCGTCCGGTGACTTCGACGACCGGTGCCGGTCGGTTGCTGTCCGCGAAGTGTTCGCTGAACCGTTGGGTGTCGATGGTTGCGGACGTGACGATCAACTTCAGGTCCGGGCGCTGCGGCAGCAACTGTGCGACGTACCCGAGCAGGAAGTCGATGTTCAGGCTGCGTTCGTGGGCCTCGTCGATGATCAACGTGTCGTATCTGCGCAGCATGCGATCGCGCTGTATCTCGGCCAGCAGGATGCCGTCGGTCATCACCTTCACCAGCGTGTTCTCGCCGACAGTGTCTGTGAAGCGGACCGTGTAGCCGACGGTCTCGCCAAGCGGTGTGCCCAACTCTTCGGCGACTCGCTCGGCGATCGTGCGCGCAGCGACCCGTCGCGGCTGGGTGTGGCCGATCAGTCCATTCACACCGCGGCCCAACTCCAAGCACAGCTTGGGGAGTTGCGTGCTCTTACCGGAGCCGGTCTCGCCAGCGACGATGACCACCTGATGGTCGCGGATCGCCGCCAACAGGTCATCTCGGCGGGCGGCGAGCGGCAGATTCTCTGGGCACGCCAACTTGCCATCGGCGCGCAGCAGCTCGACCGTTGCCGCGCGCCGTTCCAGAAGGTCTTGTTTGTTGCCGATGGCTGCAAGTATTGCGGCGCTATGAGCGCGTTGGCTGCTGAGTTTGTTGTTGTGGGCGCCGGATCATCTGGATGCGCGGTCGCGGGTCGCCTGGCCGAAGTGGGACGCGACGTTCTACTTGTCGAGGCCGGTCCCGACTATGGCGCGTACGACTATGGCCCTTGCGACACGTCGAACTGGCCAGCGGAGTTGTTGAGCGCGCGCATGCTCGCACTCACGCACGATTGGGGTTACGCCGCCGATCGTTGGACCTTCGAACGTGCCAGGGTGATGGGCGGTTGCAGTTCGCACAATGGTGCGATTGCAGCGGTCGGTCATCGAGTCGACTACGACAACTGGAACTTGCCCGGTTGGTCGACCGCGGAAGTTGCGCCGCTGTTCGACTTGGTGATCGAGCGCATGCGGGTACGTGCGTACGACGAGTCGGAGGCGGGTCCATTTCACCGTCGTTGCTTGCTTGCCGCCGCTGAACTGGGATGGCCGATCGCCAGCGACCTCTGCGATCTCGATGCCGGTGCCTCGTTTGGATTGGAAACCGTCAACGTCGTCGACGGGACTCGTTGGAACGCTTCGTTCGCATACGTCGATCCGGTTCGTGATCGGTTACGCATTCTCGATCGCGTGATCACCGACCGGCTGGAGTTCGGCACGACGGGTACACGAGTAGTTGGCGAGCGAGCCGGGGAGCGGGTGGTCATCGAAGCCGGCACGGTGGTGCTCAGCGCCGGTGTCTACGGCACGCCGGGAATTTTGGAGCGTTCTGGAATCGGCGACCCTGCGGTGCTGCGTGCGGCGGGCATCGACGTACGCCATGCCTCGCCGGGCGTCGGTGTCAATTTGCACGACCATCCCCTCGTCGAGGCGCACCGTGTCGTTGGTCCGCAATTGCAGGCCTGGCTCGACGAAGCAGCGGCGTCTGGGTTCCTCCCCGAGGAGCAAACGCTGGGCAAGTTCGTGTCGAGCGAATCCGTCGACGGCGTCTACGACACGCATGTGTTCCCCGTTTGCGCAAGCGATCAGACCAGCCTGCTTCATGGCCGCGTCGCCGTCGTCGTTTCCTGCCTGACGCCGCGCAGTCGTGGTTCCGTTCATATCACCAGCGCCGATCACAACGTCGCTCCCGCGATTGATCACCGCTACCTCGCCGATGGTCACGACCTGGCCGTGCTGCGCGATGGGTTGGTGACGGCGCAGCAGCTACTGAATCATCCACAACTTGCCAGCATCCTGGGCGACGCGACAACCGACGTGACTAGCGACGAGGCCATTCGGAGCACGGTCAAGCACTACTACCACCCGGTTGGTACTTGTGCGATGGGCAGTGGACCAATGGCGGTGTGCGACGCCGACGGTCGGGTGCATGGTGTTGCGGGTGTTGTCGTCGCCGATGCGAGTTTGATGCCGCAGGTTCCGCGCGCTAACACGAACCTGCCGGCGGTGATGATCGGCGAGCGCATCGCGCGCACGCTGATCTAGTCGCTCTCTACTACTGGCGGATCGTGTACGCCTGCACCGGGGCGCCAGGCGACGGGCTGAGTTCCATGTGGATGCAGATCTTGTCGCCGGCACCGCCCACGTCGAACTCGCCACTCGTTGCTGATGCGGGCCGCGTCGCCACGATGCGCAGTCGCCCGTTGGTGGCGACCAGCGCTGCCGCCGCGCTGCGTCGGCGTTCGAAGGACTCGTCGAGTGCAACGTTGTCCTCGAACAGATCGTCGGCTGTCGCGTCGTCCCATTCGTTCAGCAGCTCGACGAGACGTTGCGCTGCCGCTTCCCACCGCGGTGCCACCACTGCGGGCACAGGTGGCACGACGCCATGGTCGTGCAGCGCCGCCAACAAACGCATGGTCAAGGCGCTCATCGGTGCGTAGAACGTGTTCGCCAGCCCGATTACTCCCACGCCGCGTCCAGCGAACCAGCGCATGTTGCTGCCGTAACCGGGTAGCCCGCCAGCGTGGGCAACGATCTTGCCGAGTGTCGGGTCGTCGCGCACGTTGAGACCGAAACCATAACCAGCGGGGCACGTGTGACCAGCGACCGTCGTGACACCGATGTACGTATGCAGTCGCTGCATCTCGCGCCGCGATGCTGCCGAGAGCCCGACCGCATCATCGTCGGGGCGACTGTTCGCCGCGTCGAACCACGCAACCCACTTCGCCAAATCGGCAACCGTGCTCCACAATCCGCCCATCGGCGCCAAGTCACCATCGCCGATCGGGTCTAGTCCATCGCGAACGATTAGTTCATCTTCAACCCTGTACGGCCGTGCCCAGTTGTCATGCGCCGGTTGCACCCATGTGGTGTCGTCGAGTGCTAACGGACGCAGGAAGCGTTCGGTGATGTGTTGTTGCGCGCGCTTGCCGGTAGCTCGCTCGATCGTTCGCCCGATCATTGCGAAGCCCAGGTTGCTGTACTCGTAGCGCGCGTTGGGTAGATCGGCGAACGTCGGCCCACCGGCGTACACCACATCGATTTCGCCTGCCGTGATGTCGAGGTGGCGATCGGCCCACGGATCGTCGGTTGCCAGTCCCGAAGTCATGCTCAAGAGGTGGCGCAACGTGATTGGTGGTGAGCTTGGTGGGCCGACGACGGTGGCCAACTCTGGCGCGTAACGAACCACCGCATCGTCGAGCGACCACAGGCCTTCATCGCGCAACGCGAGAACTGTGGCACCAGTGAAACTCTTGGTCATCGAAGCGATGCGATAGACGGTGTCGGCCGTAGGCGCGGTACCGTCATCGAGTTTTCCGACCGAGCCGTGATGGGCGAGTCCTCCGTCGGCGACGACGCCCCACGAAATCGAAGGGCACAAGTGTTCCGCAGCGACCCCTTCGGCGATCTTTTGAAGTTCGGCCAGGCACTCAGGCTTCATCGGTCAACGCACCGGTGATCGCCGCGAACAGGTCGGCGTAGTTGTCGGTAGCGGGGAACTGGGGGAACTGGGCGGCGACGTTGGCTGGCGGGTGGAACCAGAAGCCGGCGTCGGCAGCGCTAAGCATTGCTGAATCGTTGTACGAATCCCCCGCGGCCACGACCCGATATCGCAATGTGCGAAACGCTTCGATGGCGTGTCGTTTCTGCTCGGGCATCCGCAGCGCGTAGTCGACGATCCGGTCGTTGCGGACGATCAGCTGGTGGCAAAGGATTGCTGGCATACCAAGTTGCACCATCAGTGGCGCCGCAAACTGTTCGAACGTGTCGCTGAGAATTATCACTTGTGTGCGCGCCCGCAACGCGTCAAGGAACTCGCGGGCGCCATCCAGTGGCGCGAGCCCACCGATGACGTCGCGGATCAAACTCATCGTCAGCTTCTGATCGTCCAGAATCGCCAGCCGCCCCTTCATCAATGTGTCGTAGTCCGGCTCGTCGCGAGTGGTACGCCGCAGGGCTTCGATGCCGGTGCGTTCGGCGACTGCGATCCAGATTTCGGGCACCAGCACACCCTCCAGATCGAGAGCGACAATCGTCTGCTGCGGGGTGCTGGCTGCGGTCATGGTCGCCTATTCTTCACGCTGTCGACCCCATAGACCAAGGACAAGGCGAGCGAACCATGTTGCCGAGCACGATGCAAGACGACTATCAGCTGACGTTGTTGCCGCTGTTTCGGTACGGGCGCCAAGTGCACGCGAACAGCAAGATCATCACGTTTACGGGTGACGGCTACATCGAAAGCACGTTCGCACAAGTCGCCGACCGTGCCGATCAGTTGGCGGCCGCCTTGGCGCGCCTTGGCGTGAAGCAAGGTGATCGCGTCGGCACGTTCATGTGGAACAACCAAACGCACATGGAGGCTTACCTCGCGATTCCGTGTATGGGTGCCGTGCTGCACACGCTCAACATTCGCCTGTTCCCCGAGCAGTTGTCGTTTGTCATCAATCACGCCGACGACAAGGTGATCATCGTCGATGCATCTGTCGCGCCGCTGCTGGCCCGCGTTCGCGATCAGTTGACGAACGTGCAGCACATCATCGTCAAAGGTCCCGGCGACGCCTCGAGCCTGGGCGCCGACGTACACGACTATGAAGTACACGACTATGACACGCTGCTCGCCGCTGAGAAGCCCGGCTACGACTACCCGGAAGTTGCCGAGAACACCGGTGCCGCGATGTGTTACACGAGTGGAACCACCGGTAACCCGAAGGGAGTCATGTACAGCCATCGCAGCACGTACATGCACTCGCTGATGGTGACCTCCACCGCCAACGTTGCGCTCAGCGAACGCGATCGCATGTTGGTCATCGTGCCGATGTTCCACGCGAACGCGTGGGGCACTCCGTACGCGGCATGGATGATCGGTGCCGACCTTGTGTTTCCGCAACAGTTCCTGCAAGCAGCACCGATCTCGCGCATCATTCGCGACACGCGGCCGACACTCACGGGAGCGGTCCCTACCGTGTTGAACGATCTGCTGCACAACGCGTCCGACACCGACATGAGTTCCCTACGTCTCGTGATGTGTGGTGGCTCGGCCGTGCCACGTGCACTGATCGAGGGCTACCGCAACATCTTCGGCCTGCCAATCGTGCAGGGCTGGGGTATGACCGAAACCAGCCCGGTGTGCGCGATTGGTCATCCGCCGAAAGAAATGGGCGATCTCAGCGAGAGCGATTGGCGGGTCAAAACCGGTCGCATCATGCCGGGCGTCGAGTTGCGCATCACCGATGACAGTGGCGCGGTCCAGCCGTGGGACGGCGAGGCGCTCGGCGAGATCGAGGTGCGTGGCTCGTGGATCACGGCCAGCTACTACAACGTCGATGATCCCGGCAAGTTCCACGACGGATGGCTACGCACTGGTGATGTTGCCAGCGTGATGCCCAACGGCTACGTGATGATCAGCGATCGCGCGAAGGACGTCATTAAGTCGGGTGGCGAATGGATCAGTTCGGTCGATCTCGAGAACACGCTGATGGGTCATCCGGCAGTACTCGAGGCGGCCGTGTTCGGCGTGCCCGACGCTCGATGGGACGAGCGGCCGTTGGCATGCGTCGTGTTAAAGCCCGACACCGCAGCGAGCGCCGACGAACTGCGCAGCTGGCTCGCCGACCGCACAGCCAGATTCTGGTTGCCAGAACGCTGGGCGTTCATCGGCGAAGTTCCCAAGACCAGCGTCGGCAAGTTCGACAAGAAGGTGTTGCGCGCCCGGCATGGCGCGGGCGAACTAGAAGTGCAGAAAATCGCCTAACGATTCGCTCGCATCTGCTTTGCGACGGCCTGTTGGGCCGCGTTGCCGGATGCCAGCGCGCTGCGCACACCGTCGCGGTCGCTTTCACCCACATTCTGGCTGAGCTTGCGCTTTCCTTCGATAGCCACGTCAACCAGCTCGATGCCGACGATGCGGCGCATCAGGCCGGCGATGTAGTCCGGCGGGGCGTCGGAGACTCGCCACGGTCGCGGTTGCGCGCCCTCGAACGTGTCGGTGAGCAGGGTGACGAGGGCAAGCTTCCATTCATCGTCGTCGTGAACCACCAGCGTGCCGCGCACGTGAACGGTGGTGTAGTTCCACGTCGGAACGACACGCCCGTGCTCGGCCTTACTCGAATACCAATTGGGGCTGACGTAGGCGTCGGGACCGGTGAAGATCGCAAGCGCTTCGCCAGGGTGTTGCCAGATGTCGTTCGGTCGCGCGACGTGCCCGACGAGGCTGCCACCGCGCCGGACCATCGGCACGGGGGTCGCCATAATGCCGGCGGGTGTCGCAACGATCAACTCTGCCAACGGATGTGCGTCGATGATCGCCGTCGACTCATTGTCGTCGGCTTCGAAGTCCGGCTTGTTATACATGCGTCGTTTAGCTATCGCTCAGTGCGACGCGTCCGTGGCCAGACTGGTGGCGAGGCGCTCACTCTCGCGTTCGCGCAGCGCCGCATTCACGCGCTGGCGCTCGAGGATCTGATCGAGCGTTTTGGCGGCTTGCGGAATCGGGTGTTCGCTGAAGAAGCTCTGCACGTCGGCGACGGCGGCGGGCGCAGTGAGGGTCTTGACCGGGTCGATCATGCGCACGATGGTGTTGCCCGGGAACTTGTCGTTGGCGTTGTCCCACTGACGGCGAACCTGTCCCCACGCCATCTCGCCGTGACGGCGATTGGCGATGCAGCGGTTCAGTAGGAACGGGGCGTTCTGCGTCTTGACCTCGCCCGAGAAGGCGAGGTCGATCGTGCGCTGCACCTGGTCGACTCGTGGGAAGTCGGCCAACGCGTACAAGAACCGCAACTGTTCTTGCGGGGTGGCGGCATTTCGAAAGTTCGTCAAATAATGGTCGTAGTCGGCGTCGGTGCCGTTGGCAGCGACGGCGTTGGTCGCGCTCGCGATCAACTCTGCGTCTACAGCATCGGTGCCAGGGCCCTGCTCGAGAATTGTGCGGCTGCGCGCCTGCGCGTCGGAATCATTGCCGAGCACAGCCAGGGTTGCCAGCAGTAGGCCGCGCAACTTCGCGCGCAGGTCGCCTTCGCCAGCGACCGGATTCCAGCCGATGTCGGTAATGACCGGCCCGACCAGCGCCGCAATTCGGTGTTGCAGCGCAGCTTCCGCATCACCTTCCACGAGGCGGGCGATGTGTCGCAGGCCGACGACGATCGCCTGCCATACCGCCAACTCGCGATCGGCCGCGAAACCTTCGGCGAACGTCAGGAAGTCGGCGGCGGCCAGCCGGCCGGCGATCACTTCGTTCCATGCGTCGTCGATCAGGTTGTAGCGATCGATGATCGTCAGCTTCGGCAACTCGCGCTGCAAGCGTGCACGCAATGCCTCGTCGTATGCGACCCGCACGAAGCCATTGCCGCCAGCGTTGACGACGACCGAGCTTTCGGCGGAAGGCAACGCGACACGCTGTTGCGGGCCATCGAGCAGCACCTTCGAGTAGACGCCGTCGATGCACAGGTGGAGCGGGACCACGAACACCGTCGGATCGTCGGTGTCGCCGTAGGCGAACCGCTGCTGGGCCAGCACCAAGGTGTCGCCGTCGAGCCGCGCGCTGATCAGCGGATAGCCCGGTTGCCAAATCCAACTGTCCATCAATTTGCGCACTGGCGTCGCCGGGTTCGCTTCCTCGATCGCATCCCACAGGTCGCTGGTTTCGGTGTTGCCGTACTCGTGCTTGGAGAGATAGTGGCTCACACCGCGGCGGAACTCAGCCTCGCCGAGGTACTGCTCGAGCATGCGCAGCAGTGAGCCACCCTTCTGGTATGTGAGTACGTCGAACATGCCGTCGCAATCCGCCGGAGCCTCGACAGGAAACTCGACGCTGCGGGTACTCGCCAATGAATCGACTTCGAACGCGGCGCTGCGCTCGAGGCTGAACGTCGTCCACCGCAACCAATCGGGCCGGTACGCCTCGCAGCAGGCGATCTCCATGAATGTGGCAAAAGCCTCGTTCAACCAAATGCCGTTCCACCACTTCATCGTCACCAGGTCGCCGAACCACATGTGCGCGACCTCGTGGGCGACCACATCGGCGAGGGTCTGCAACTCGATTTGCGTGGCCGCGTTGGGATCGGCGAGCAGCAAACTTTCGCGGAACGTGATGCAACCGAGGTTCTCCATCGCGCCGGCCGCGAAATCGGGAAGCGCCAGCAAGTCGCACTTCGCGGTGGGGTAGGCCATGTCGTAGAACTGCTGATACCACGTGATCGAGAACGCACCGACGTCGAGTCCGAACGCGGTGAGGTTGCCCTTGCCTGGAACGTGAATGATGCGCAGTGGAATCGGGTTGTCCGGGTCACCCTGACGCGGCACCAACACCGGTTCAGTGGCGGACAGCGGGCCGACGACGAAGGCGACCAGATAGGTGCTCATCGGCATCGTCTCTGCGAAGCGGACGACCATTTTTCCGTTGTCGTTGGCGACGCGGTCGATCTCGGGTCCGTTCGATACCGCCAGCAGATGCGGTTCGACGATCAGAGTGACATCGAACACTGCTTTGAAATCCGGCTCGTCGAAGCACGGAAACGCTCGCCGACAATCGGTGGCCTGCATCTGTGAGGTGGCGATCACCTGCTCCGAGCCGTCCGCATCGACGTACGTACTGCGGTACCAGCCGTGCAGTTTGTCATTCAATATCCCCGAGAACGTGATCTCGATATTGGTGGTGCCTTCGGTGTGCGCGGCGAGAATGATCAAGCGCTCGGTTGGCTCGTGAAGGGCGAACGGCACCACATTTCCGGCAACCTTCACTTCGGCGATTTCGAGCTCGATTGCGTTGAGAACGATGCGCTCAACGGCTTCGTTGACGGTGGCATCGATGATGACATGCCCCACGAACGTGGCAGCGGCGAGGTTCGGTTCGAGTGCCAACGAGTAACGATGGGGTATCACGGCGCGCGGCAGTCGGTATGGGTTGTCATTCACAGTGTCGTTCACTACACGGAGCGTATCGGGCCTCAATCGACCAGGATTCGAGCCGTTTGATGGGTTGTCGGGCCTTGTAGGGTTTCTCAACGTGCCTGCCCCCGCAAACGGCGTTGCCCCGCGATACGACGTCGTCGGTGTGGGCAACGCCCTCGTCGATGTGATCAGTCACGCCGACGACACCTTCATCAAGCGCCATGACCTCACGAAAGGCGCGATGACGCTGGTCGACACCGACCGCGCGCTCTATCTGTACCGCGCGCTGGGCACAGCCGTAGAAATGAGCGGTGGATCATGCGCCAACACGATGACCGGTGTCGCATCGTTCGGTGGCCGCGCTGCGTACATCGGCAAGGTCAGCCACGACGAGTTGGGGCGCGTATTCGGACACGACATGCGTGCCGTCGGTGTGCAATTCCGTCCTGGCGCACCGGTCGAGGACATACCGACTGGTCGTTGCATCATCGTTGTGACTCCCGATGCCGAACGAACCATGAACACATATCTCGGGGTTTCCTCACTGCTGTGCCCACCCGACATTGATCTGGCGACGGTCGCCGCCGGCAAAGTGCTTTATATGGAGGGTTATCTGTTCGACCGGCCGCAGGCGAAGGATGCGTTCCGACTCGCAGCTGCGACTGCGCACGCGCATAATCGCCAGGTTTCGTTGACGCTCAGCGACTCGTTCTGTGTCGATCGCCATCGCGAGGATTTCCGCTCGTTGGTGGCCGACGAGGTCGACATTTTATTCGGCAACAAGGACGAGCTGATGTCGCTGTACGAGGTCGACACGTTCGATGCGGCGGTGCACGCTGTACAGCAGGACTGTGATCTTGCTGTCATCACGGTAGGTGGCGAGGGCTGTTACATCGTGCAGCGCCACAACGTACTGACCGCACCTGCCGAGGAGGTGAAGGAAGTACTCGACACGACCGGCGCCGGTGATCTGTTCGCGGCCGGCTTCCTGTTCGGATACACGCGTGACTATCCACTCGAGTACTGCGCGAAGCTCGGTGCCATCGCCGCTGCTGAGGTCATTTCGCACGTCGGTCCGCGCCCGCTCGTCGAACTGAAAACCCTGTTGCCATGAGTGACCAGTCCTTAAACGGCACACGCAAAACGGCGAAAGCGTGGCTCGCTGCCGAACCCGATGAAGACATGCGCGATGAACTCACCGCGCTGATCGCCGGTCCGGAAGAGGAGTTGCGCGCTCGTTTCACCGGTCGCCTTCAGTTCGGTACCGCCGGTTTGCGCGGCGCGGTCGGTGCAGGCCCACAACGAATGAATCGGTTGGTCGTGCGTCAAGCCGCAGCTGGTCTAGTGGACTATTTGCTCGCACACGTGCCTCGCGCCGCGGAACACGGCGTGATCATTGGCTACGACATGCGCCGCAAGAGCGATGTGTTCGCGCGCGACACCGCTCGCGTTTGTGCGGCACGCGGCGTGAAGGCGATGTTGTTCTCCCACATCGTCCCGACGCCGGTTCTGGCGTGGAACATCACTGAGGTTCATGCGGCTGCGGGCGTGATGGTGACCGCGTCGCACAATCCACCCGCCGACAACGGTTACAAGGTGTACCTCGATACCGGGTCGCAGATCGTTTCGCCCGCCGATAGCGACATCACCGCATTCATCGACAAGATCGATCCATGCGCGGTGCGTCTCTCCAAGGAGCGTCATCCGTTGATTGAAATGCTTGGCGCCGATCGCATTACGGCATATCTCTCGTTCGTTCCAACCATCCGCCTACGTCCGGAGGTTGCGGGCGTTCAGGTCGCTTACACCGCGATGCACGGTGTAGGGGGCACACCGCTACTCGCAGCGTTCGATCGCGCGGGGTTGCCCGCGCCGGCCGTGGTGGGCGAGCAGCAACAGCCCGATGGAACCTTTCCCACCGTGCCGTTCCCAAACCCGGAGGAACCGGGGGCGATGGATCTGCTGATGGCACGCGCTGCTGCGGTGAACGCGCATCTCGCGCTGGCCAACGATCCCGATGCCGATCGGCTCGGCGCCGCGATCCCAAAGGCCGAGGGTGGTTGGCGTCGACTCGGCGGCGACGAGATCGGATGGTTGCT
>JANWKM010000091.1 GCA_025451395.1 Ilumatobacteraceae bacterium | reverse complement strand
GCCAAGGCGGCAGCCGAAGCGCCGATGCTGCGCACTCACACAGTGATCGTGCTCGTTGATTCACTCGATACGGCGACCGCCCGCGCTCTGCAGTATGGCCGCACGTTGGCTCCCGACGATCTTCGCGCCGTTCATTTCGATCTCGACCCATGGAAGACAGACATCCTTGAGCGGTCGTGGGCCGACCTCGGGTTCACGCGCTTCCCGCTCGATGTCATCGAGTGCCCGGATCGTCGGATCAGTCGTGCGGCGCTGGAACTCGTCTCAGAGTTGACGGCGAGGGACACTACGGAGGTCTCGGTCCTGATTCCTCGGCGTGAGTACACCAAGATCTGGCATCGCATTCTGCACGACCGGTCTTCCAACGCGATCGCGGCAGCTCTGAGAGATGTCCCGCACTGCAACGTAACGATCGTCCCGTATCACCTCGGCAAGACGCCGACGGTGATCGATGCTGTCGAAAGTCATCGCGTCGACGATGACGCTTTCGTTGACGCCGACGCGGCGTTGCCGACCGACCACCAAAGAATTGTGGATGTCGCCGATCGCAAGCGGGTGACGGTGACCGGCAGAGTGAAGGCGATGCGCGTGCAGCCTTGGGGAGGCAATCCGTCCCTCGAGTGTTCACTCGCCGACGCGACGGGCACAATCACGCTCGTGTTCTTCGGCCGCCGCGCCATCCCCGGCATTCGCTTGGGAACCGTGTTGTCAGCCGAGGGCGTGGCCGGGGCGCATCACGGAATGCGGGCGATCCTCAACCCGAAGTACGCGATCCTCAGTACTCCCGATGCGCCCAAGGCTCCAACTAGCCACTAGCCCCGTCAGTCACGCATTGAGCATGGCACGCGGGCGAACGATGCGACGTCCGTCGACGTAGCGCAACTCGTGACGGACACTTCCGTCGTGGCGCCACTTGCGAATCGCGGGCGTTCCATCGACCGCATCGTGTCGCTTGCCGGCGCGGTAGTGCTCCTGATAGTGAAACGCACCGTCGGCGTAGTAGCCGCGCACTGCGGCCCCGCCGCCCGGCGGATCGTCCAGCATTCCGTGCGAGTAGAACAGCTCATATTTCACCTTGCCGTCGGCACGCAGTCGCCGGTAGGCCGGGCTGGAACGACCGGGATTGTGCAGCACGCCGTGCCGATACCAGGCCACATACACCAGCGCCCCCTCGAGGTAACGCCGAACGCGGCCGGTGTAGCCCTGGGGAACCTCGACTTCGTCGTCGACGTCGATCGTGTTGATGACGCGGAACGTCAGCGAATTAGGAACGAGATCGACGAGTTCCATGCCAATAGATATCGCCACCGGGCCTGGCAAGCTTGAGTTTCGGGGCTACAACTGAACGATGTATTGAACTTCCGGGACTGGTGGGGAGTTCGGTGGCTCGAACATCATTTCCCGTCCCGTGAGCGTCCACCCAGACTTCTCGTAGAACACACGGGCCCGCGGATTGTCGCGCAGTACCCACAGCACGGCTTCGGTGAACCCTTCGTCGCGTAGATACTCGTGACAGCGTGCGATCAGCGCCGAGGCAGCGCCGGAGCCCCAAGCATCGGGGTGCACATAGAGGCCGTACACCTCACCCCGTGCCCGCGTGGTCGTGATGGCCGTGATCGTGTTGCTGCCGCTCTCATCGCACACGGGGTTCACTCGTTCGGGCCCGATGTGCCCAAACCCCACAACGCGGTCGCGGAGCAGTACGACAAACAATTGCGAGTTGGCGAACTCGCTCCACGTCCAACCGCGCCAGCGTTCGAGTCGAGTCGAGGCGAATTCGGGGGCATCGAGAAACTCGGTCGGGAACACGTGGCGGTAACCGACTCGCCAACCCTCGATGTGCGCTGCTGCGATCGCGTCGGCGTCGTCAGGCTGCGCAACCCGAACCTGGACGGGCATTACACGGCGAGTAGGTCGCGCGCACCAGTATCGGAGGACGGATGGCGAAGCTTGCTCATCGCGCGGGCCTCGATCTGGCGAATGCGCTCGCGGGTGAGATTGAAGTGCTCGCCGACTTCTTCCAACGTGCGTGGCTCGCCGCGATCGAGACCGAAGCGCCGCTTCAGGATCTCGCGCTCGCGTTCGTCGAGCGGCGCGAGCAGGCGGGAGATTTCCTCGGGTAGCAACGCGGTAGCAGCGACCTCGAACGGACTCTCCGCCGAACGATCCTCGACGACATCGCCGAGCTCGGCGTCGCCATCTTCACGAAGCGGCTCGCTGAGCGACAGTGGTTCGGCCGCGAAGCGCAACGCCTCGGTGACCTTGTCCTCGGGCATCTCGACTTCTTTGGCCAGCTCGCTAAGGGTGGCCGGGCGCCCCATCTTGAGCTCGAGTCGGCTGCGCGCCTTCTGCAGGCGAGCCAGCGTGTCGCCGGCGTGGACCGGCAGGCGGATGGTGCGGCCGGTGTTGGCGATACCACGGGTGATCGCCTGGCGGATCCACCAGGTTGCGTACGTGGAGAACTTGAAGCCCTTGCGCCAGTCGAATTTCTCGACGGCGTGCATCAGCCCCAGGTTGCCCTCCTGAATCAGATCAAGCAGCGGCAGGCCCGACGCCTGGTACTTCTTGGCGATCGACACCACCAACCGCAGGTTGCTCTGCACGAAGCCGCGCTCGGCGTCCTCGCCCTCGCGGGCGGCCCGGCGCAGTTCGCGCTTGCGCGCCGCGGTCAGACCCTTGGTGGTGGACAGCTCGTCGTTGGCCAGCTTGCCGGCTTCGATTTGCTTGGCAAGGCGAACTTCGTCGTCCTTGGTGAGCAGTGTGTATTGGCCAATATCGGTCAGATACAGGCGGACCAGGTCTTCTTCGTCCCGTTCCACGCGATCTTTCGCCACTATTGCTCCTCAATTCACGGGCCTGGATTGAACGGCTGGGACTGAACGGTTACCAGGGCGGCATTTACACCCGGTGATTTGGTCACGATACCGACTGCGTCAAGCCCCACAACCCCGTGCACGAATTCACTAGCTAGGGTTTTCGGCTATTGAGCTGACGATCGTGACCATGCACTTCCATGCGACGGACGCCGAAACGTTGCTGGCCGTGCTCTCCAAGTACGTGGTCCTGACCCGGATGGAGGCCGGATGTCGCAACGTCGACCTGTGCGCGTCGGTCACCAATCCCGGCACTTACCTGCTGGTCCAGAAGTGGGATTCGGGTGCTGCGCAGCGGGCGCACTTCGACAGTCCGGGCATGATCGAGATGGCGACGAGCTGCAATGGCTTGCTGAAATCGCCTCCCAAGATCGACCTGTGGGACAGCGTGAGCGCCCACGATCTGCGCTAGTCGTCCGAGGGTTACCTGCAGTCGGAGGGTTTCCTCCCCGCCGGCGGGGACGTAAACCTCGGACCCCATCGATGCGGCACCAAACCCTCGGACTCGCGTTAGCGTTTCGCGCATGCCAAATCCGATCATGTCCGAAAAGGCCGTCAACGACGCCGCTCGCGCCGGCTGGGGCGCGCCAGATCCATCGACCCGCCGTACCCCGATAACCGACGGTCCTGTCAGCGACTGGCAGTCGGGCCGCACGATGACCGCCAGCGGCACAGCGACCGCGACCGGCGTGCTGCTGATTCTGCTGCTCGGTTCAGCTGTCGCCGGCTGGGCGATGACCGAATCCAACGCAATTTCCGGGGAGGTCAAGTTCCCGGCGCTCGCGATCGGTGGTGTGTTGCTCGGGTTCGTGTGCGCCATCGTCGTGCGTTTCAAGCCCACCTGGGCGAGAGTCCTCGCCCCGATCTATGCGATCGCCGAAGGTTTCTTTCTCGGTGCGATCTCGAAGGTCTACAACGACGCGTACAAAGGCATCGTCGTCCAGGCCGTTGGCGCCACGCTTGCTGTGTTCGCGGTCATGCTCTTTCTCTACAAGGCGAAGATCATCAAGGTCACCGAGCGTTTTCGCCGCATCGTGATCACCGCGACCCTGGGCCTGATGTTTTTCTACCTCGTGTCGTTCGTCATCAATCTGGCCGGCGGCGACGTGCCGTTCCTCAACTCGTCCAGCCCGATGGGCATTCTGTTCAGCGTTCTTGCCGCTGGCCTGGCGGCGATGATGCTTGCCGTCAACTTCGACACGATCGATCGTGGTATCGCTGCCGGCTGGCCCAAGGGCATGGAGTGGTACTGCGCGTTTGGGATGGTGGCCACACTCGTGTGGCTGTATCTCGAGATCTTGCGTCTGCTCGCGAAACTCAACCGCCGCTAGAGCGAGCGCAGAAAACCGAGCAGCGCGTCGTTGAATGCCTTCGGCGCTTCCTGCTGCACCCAGTGGCCCGCACCCGCGACCTCGGTGATACCGCGAAGAGTCGGTAGCTGTGCGCGCATGCGGTCGGCGCCGGCCGGGTCCATCAGCTTCACCACATCGTGCTCGCCCCAGATGAAGTAACACGGCATCGTCATTTTGTCGGCACCGAGCCCGGTCATTCGCACCGCGTTGTCGTCCATATTGCGGTACCAACTGACCGGTCCGAAGAACCCGCTGTACTCGAACTCATCGACGTACATGTCGATGTCGGCTTGTGTCAGCCAGGATCCCTCTGGCCCCGTGAACGGGAGTGCCGGTGGCTGTGCCATCAGATCCAGGAACCCAGTGCCCTCCATCGGTGGCTGCTCGCTTGGCCGAATGCGATTGGCGACCCCGATACCGGACGCGCCGTAGAGCATGTGCGACATCGTGCGGTGCACGTCGGAACCGAGCTCGGCTTCCGGTGGGCCGACCTGTTGGAAATAGAGGATGTAGAAGAACCGATCGCCGTAGAGCATCTTGAACAACTCGGTGGGCGGTCCCGGCCACTCGATGTAGGGCACACTCACGGCGACTACAGCGCGGAAACGTTCCGGCGCGATGCGGGCTGCGTCCCACGTGACCATCGCGCCCCAGTCGTGTCCGACGAACACGGCGTCGGCGTGGCCGTAGTGATCAAGCAAACCGAACAGGTCGCCGCTGAGGTGATCGATGCCGTAGGCGGTGATGCGCGTGGGCGCGGATGAATGGCCGTAACCGCGCTGATCGGGCGCGATGACGTGGAAGCCAGCTGCCGCGAGCGGCGCCATCTGATGGCGCCAACTGTGCCCTAACTCGGGGAAGCCATGCGACAGCACGACCGCCGGGTTGGCTGGGTCGCCCGCCTCGTGCACTACCAGCTCGACGCTATTGACAGCGACGAGCGTTGTTGTGCAGCCGTCGGCCTCGTGCATCCCACCGATGCTACGAGACGGTTATCTACAAGAAGTAGCCGGTGATGTCGATGATGAAGTGCGTGCTGTTGCCCGCCGCCCCGCCACAGATGACCGTGAGCTCTCGGCTGGCGTTGAGCGTGAGCGTGACGCCATTGGCGCTGGTTAGACCGGCGGACGACCAGTTGATCGTGGAGGCTTGCACGACGGTGTCACCGCCAGGGTTGATGGCCAGGTAGCCGAAAGTACCGAGTGTTCCCGTGACGGTGATGTTGGCCGCGACCGACTTGGCGTCGAGCGGAACGGAACTTAGTTGGATGACGACACCTGCGTCGTTGCGCGCATCCTTCACCGAGACCAAGCGATTCTGGCCAACAGCGATGCGTCCCACGTTGCCCACCGGGTTAGCGGCGCGGGAATCGTAAGCACGGAAAGGTGTGACGGCGTGGAACGCACCGGCCGAATACGGGCCGCTGAGCTTGCGCCACCTGGTCAACCCGGAATTGGCGACGCAGAACCAGAGGTCGCCGCTGTCGACTCGGAATTGACCGGCGGTGCCCATCGTCTGGTCCGGAGCGCCGGAGGCAGTGGCGTCCGCGAGCTGCAACGGAATCGGTCCGTCAAGCCTGGCACCAACGCTCGTACCGTTTGCGGAGATAGCCGTTGTGAAGCCCTGATTGTTTGCCGCAACAATGGTGAGAATGGAGCTAGTCGTCGAAGCGTCGGTGACGCTGGCATCATCCGTGAGGTGGAACATTCCGACATTGTCGGTGCTGGCATAGGCGTCGGCGACGAGCGACGTATTTGAG
>JANWKM010000090.1 GCA_025451395.1 Ilumatobacteraceae bacterium | reverse complement strand
GAGATGTACTCGCCGTCACTGCACTCGAACACGTCGTAGAAGTGGGCCCCGGTGTCGAGCAGGTTGCTGCCGCGTGCGTGCTCGTTGTGCAACCCCGCGCCGCGGAACGACCAGAACATGCTCATCAGCGTCGCGGCACCGTCGACCATCGCGGTGTCGATCACTTGGCCCTGCCCGCTGCGCTGCGCTTCGAGCAAACCGCACACGACTCCGAATGCGAGGAACATTCCGCCACCACCGAAATCGCCCACCATGTTGAGCGGCGGCACGGGTGCCTCACCGGCGCGTCCGAAGTGGGCGAGTGCGCCAGCCAGCGCGATGTAGTTGATGTCGTGGCCGGCCGCCTGTGCGTAGGGGCCTTCCTGTCCCCATCCGGTCATGCGCCCGAATACCAGCCGCTCGTTACGCGCGAGACACACATCGGGACCGATGCCGAGACGCTCCATCACACCAGGGCGGAAACCTTCGATCAACCCATCGGCCTTCTCGACGAGATCGAGCAACGTGGCGACACCGTCCGGATGTTTCAGATCGAGCGCGATGTTGCGACGACCGCGCAACAACACATCCCAGTGCGGAGCGTCCGGTAGCGGGACACGCACTGACTGCACACGATCGACACGAACGACTTCGGCACCCATGTCGGCGAGCATCATCCCCGCGAACGGAGCGGGACCGATTCCGGCCAGCTCGATGATGCGGAATCCGCTCAGCGGCCCCGAACCAGGCGTCATCGGTTGCTGAGCGGGCCGTTGAACGAAATGGCGCCGTGAACGAAAGGGCTGCCGACTGAGGTGTGAGTGATGATCGCGTTGACGATGATCGGCCACAACGCCTGGGGCAGATCGTGACCCATGTCTGCCAGATACAGCAGATGGGCACCAGGAATGAGATCGGCGGTGCGAAAGCCACCACTCGGAGTAATCAGTGTGTCGTCGCGACCGTGGATGACGAGCGTCGGCACGTCGAGATGTTGCAGCGCCTCGAAGCGGCGCCCGCTGCCGTACATGGCGGCGAGTTGGCGCGGCGCCCCCTCTGGATAGAACGAACGATCGAATTCGCGACCGGCGACCTCCCTAAGAAAAGCAAGGTCGCCATACTTCTTGGACTGCCACACCATCCATCGCGATGCCGATTCGATGTACTCGTCGCGATTCGTGGGTTGCGGTGCGAAGATCGACGCTGCGGCTTCGGGTGTCGGCTGACCAACCTCCAAGTCGCCGGGCTGACTCATCATCGAGGTCAGCGTGATGACGCGACCTGGGTGCTCGACTGCCATCACTTGCGCGATCATCCCGCCCATCGACGCGCCGACCACATGTGCGCGGTCAATTTCGAGATGGTCGAGCAGACCGACCGCGTCGGCTGCCATATCGGACAGCGTGTATGGCAGCGGCGGCGCCGCTGAACCGGCGAAGGCGGCGGCCATCGCGCCGGCAATGTCGGGCTCTTGACCATGCAGCTTGGTCGACAGTCCGCAGTCGCGGTTGTCGAAGCGGATCACGAAGCGGCCAGCGTCGGCCCATGCCTGGCACAGCCGTTCGTCCCATGCGGTCATCTGGGCGGTGAAGCCCATGATCAGCAGCAGGGCCGGGTCGGTGGGCAATCCGAACGTGTCGTATTCCAGTTCCATTCCGGTTGCTACGAGAGCGCGAGGCATGCGGCGCAGACTACCTTCACCTGGTGACACTTTTTGGGGCGCATGTCGGTTTGCAGCACACCACCGCTGACGAGTTGCGGAGCGTTTGGCGCAGGGTAGAAGATCTCGGCTTCGGCTGGATCAGCGTGTGGGACCACTTCTATGGCGCGACCGGCAAGCCCGACGATGCGGCTTGCCTGGAGGCAGTCGCAATGCACGCCGCGCTCGCGTGCAGCACTAGCAAGGTGCGTTGTGGCTCGCTCGTGTACTCGATCGGGTACCGCCACCCAGCGGTACTGGCTAAGGCCATCACCGCGATCGACCAACTCAGTGGCGGACGCGCCGAGATGGGGCTCGGCTCCGGCTGGGCGCAGGTCGAATACGACGCATACGGAATCCCGTTTCCATCGGCAAAGGTCCGCCTCAACCAACTGGAAGAAGGCGTCCAGTGCTTGCGCGGGTTGCTGCACGATGAGGTCACCACCTTTGAAGGCGAGTACTTCAACCTCACCGCAGCGCGCAACGAACCACGCCCAATTCAAGCGAAGCTGCCGATCTGGATCGGCGGTGGTGGCGAGAAGCGCACGCTGAAGATCGCCGCCAACTACGCAGATGGTTGGAACGTGCCGTTCATCGCTCCCGAGCAGTTCGCACACAAGAACTCCGTACTCGACGAGCACTGCGCGGCCGTCGGCCGCGACCCAAAGGCAATCAAACGCGCCATCAACGTCGGCCTCGCGTTCAGCGAGGAGAGCCTGCAGCAGCAGTTTGGCAAGATCAGCGATTTCGTGAGACCAGGTGTGCTCACCGGTAGCGACGACGAAATGATGGACGTCATCGGTCGTTACGTGGATGCCGGCGCCGACCAAGTGAACATTTCGCTGCGCGCACCGTTCGATCTTGACGCCTTGCAACGGTTCAGCGAGATACTGCATTTGTCGTGAACGCAAGGGTGAACCGACGCGTCGTGGCGCCTGGCCGCGTCAACCTGATCGGCGATCACACCGACTATACGGGCGGCCTCGTGTTGCCGATGGCGATCGATAGGTACACGGAGATCCGCGGCGTCGTCGGCGGATCGCGTTTGCAGCTCACGTCCACGGATGAACCTGAACCCGTCGATCTGCCGTTGCAGATCGCTCGCCCGCAGGATGCAAAGCCGTCTTGGGGAAAATACGTTGCCGGCGTCGTCGCAGAGATGTCGCCGCGACACGGCTTTCAAGGCCACGTGGACACGAGTATTCCGATCGGCGCCGGGCTCTCTAGCAGCGCCGCGTTGGAAGTCGCCGTCGCGATGGCGTTGGGATTCGACGGCACGACAGTGGACCTCGCTCGCCTGTGCCAGCGCGCAGAGAACCGGGCTACTGGACTGCCAAGCGGAATCATGGACCAACTCACGGTCGCGGCTGGCGTTGCGGGCCACGCGTTGCTCATCGATTGCACAGAGCTCACTGTCGTGCCGGTGGCATTGCCCCCAGACATCGAGATCGTCGTGCAATTCGTCGCGCACCGCACATTGGTCGGTAGCCCGTACGCCGATCGCGTCGCCCAATGCGCGGCCGCCGAACGTGAAATCGGACCACTGCGCCATGCAACGATTGCGCAGGCGCGCTCGATCGGCGATCCAGTCGTGCGTGCCCGTGCGATGCACGTGGTCGGCGAGAACGAGCGGGTCACGCAATTCGTCGACGCATTGACCGCGCGGGAGATGGGCGAAGCAGGTCGGCTGATGGTGGCGAGCCACCAGAGTCTTCGATACCTATATCAAACGTCGACACCCGCAATGGATGCTGCGGTCGACGATTTGACGAACACGCCTGGAGTGTTTGGGGCACGGATGACCGGCGGCGGGTTCGGTGGCTGCGTCGTCGCACTCGCAGAGCCCGGCGCTGTGACCGGCGGCTGGGTGGTGCACGCCGTCGACGGTGCAGCTGTGCACGAGGAAGAATGACACCATGAGCGTCGAGTTGTTGTGCGAGGGGCTGCGTTTCGGCGAAGGGCCACGCTGGCATGACGGCAAGCTGTGGTTCAGCGATTTTTATGACCACGAGGTGAAGACCGTCGATTTACGCGGCAACGTCGAGGCCAAGTTGGAGATTGACGGGCAACCAAGCGGACTCGGTTGGCTTCCCGATGGTGGGCTGCTGATTGTTTCGATGCTCGATCGCCGAGTGCTGCGCTTCGATGGCGACCTGTTGGTGGAGCACGCCGACCTATCCGGGCTCGCCGAGTTCCACTGCAACGACATGACCGTCGACGCTGTCGGGCGTGCGTACGTTGGAAACTTCGGCTTCGACCTGCACGCCGCCGAACACTCCGACGATTTCGCCGGTGCTATCAGGGCGTACACCGGATCGACGCTCGCTCGAGTGGATCCCGACGGCAGCGTGCATCGCGCCGCAACTGCGCTCCGCTTTCCCAACGGCACCGTGATTACTCCCGACGGGCGCACCCTCATCTTGGCCGAGACAATGGCGTCACGACTGACGGCGTTCGACGTGCAAAACGATGGCTCGCTACAGAATCAGCGGACCTGGGCTGAGCTTCCCGGGGTGGCGCCGGACGGTATCTGCCTCGATGCAGACGGCGCGATCTGGGTTGCCGATGCGCTATCGCCGCGTTGCATCAGGGTCGGCTCTGGCGGCGCGGTGCTGTCGGAGATCGACACCGGTCAGAAATGCTTTGCCTGCATGTTGGGTGGCGACGATGGGCACACGCTGTTCATGTTGATCGGCGACGGCTCACACCCGGATGAAGCGGGCGTGACGCGCGCCGGCAAGATCGTGACGAGCAGAGTTTCAGTCGGGCACGCAGGACTGCCCTGATCGGCTCTAGTCGAGCAGTTTGCGCTTCTGCGATTCGAATTCGGCTTGGGTCAGCGAGCCGCGCTTGAGCATGCCTTCCAGTCGTTCGAGTTGTTCAGATGTGTCGCTGCCCGACGACGATGCGCGCTTGCCGGCTCGGCCGCGAGTGATCTCGACCTGCGCGTGCAACAGGTTCTGCACCTTCTCGGGGTTACGAATGTCGGTGAACCGCTGCTGGCCGTCTTCACCACCGGACTCGATCAGCAGGTCACCGGCACCGAGAATGCGCTCGAAGATGCTCTGATTGAAGTTGACGTTGTTCACGCGGTCGAGCGGAATCTCGATGCCGCTTTTCGCGATGATGCCCTGACGAAAGATCAACCGCTGCGAGGTCATAACGAAGTTGGTGGTGATCCATTTTAAGTAGCGACCGACAACCCACAGCGCGGTGAGAATCAATAGACCGATGAGTACGTACTTGATGGCATCGCCGGTCTTTCCTTCGGGACCCTTGACGGCCTGAAGAATTCCCAGCACGATGACCGCGATCAGCGAGCCAGCTGGTTCGGCGAAGTACCACCAGTGGGGATGCATGTCGAGGGCGATGGTCTCGTCGGCGTTGAGGTTCTTCTTCGGATACGGCATGGCACCCACTCTATAACCTGGGCCCATGCCCAGCGATCCGGTTCTCGTCGGCCTCGACGCCGAACAGCGCGAAGCCGTCGTCAGTACCGCGGCGCCGCTCGCCGTCGTGGCCGCCGCTGGATCGGGCAAGACCACCGTGCTCACCCGCCGCATCGCTTATCGGGTCGCACACAACACCGCGCAAGCGCGCCACGTGCTGGCGCTGACTTTTACGCGCGACGCCGCGGCCGAGCTGAAGCGTCGTCTGCGCCGACTCGATATCCGCGAGCCGGTCGAGGCCGCCACGTTCCACGGAATAGCGCTGCGACTGTTGCGCGATCGGGCATTGGCCGCGCATCAGTCGGTGCCGCAGGTCGCGAACGATCGCGTTCGCCTCGCGCGCGAGGTGCTCACGGAATTGAAACTGTCGACCGAGCCGTTCGCGGCGCTTGCCGATCTCGATTGGGCACGCGCCCGCATGGTCGAGCCTGATCGTTATGAGGGTGCGTCTCGATCGGCTCGGCGTCGCAGCGCGCTACCCGCCGCCCGGTACGGCGCCTTCTTCGATGCCTATGAGCGGCTAAAGCGCCGACGGGGCGTCGTCGACTTCGACGATCTGCTGACGCAGACCCTCAGTGCTCTGCGCACGGATGCAGCGTGGGCGGAGGGTGTGCGGTGGCGTTACCGCCACCTGTTCGTCGACGAGGCACAGGACCTGAACCCATTGCAGCACGCGGTGCTTGAGGGCGTGCGCGGTGGACGGCTCGATATCTGCCTGGTTGGCGATCCGCGCCAGGCGATCTACGGCTGGAACGGCGCCGACCCGAGCACGCTTGCCGAGGTCGAGGTCCACTACCCACGAGTCACGGTGCTGTCGTTGACCTCGAACTATCGCTGTTCACCGCAAGTTCTTCGGGCCGGTGCTGCCGCGCTGGAGGCCAGCGGACAGCACGACTCGTCGCACAGTCAGTTGCCCGGCGGTCCTGCGGTGCAAGTGCAATTGCACAGTGACGAGCGAGCTGAAGCACACGCTGTTGCCCGACACGTGCGCGCACTGATGCATCTCCGTCGCGGACGCGAGCTCGCGGTGCTCGCCCGCACCAACGAACAGCTCACGGTGCTGCAGAACGCGTTCGACGAGCACGGCATCGAGACTGAACGCAGCATCGGCAAGTCACCGCTCGAGACGGTGCTACGCACCGCCTATCGATGCATCTCGCGCGAGTTGCTCGCTGCATGGGTCGACAAGGCCCTCATCGACGACGACGAAATAACACGCCGTGTCGCGGGTGAGGCCGATCGCTTCCTGTCGTCGGGCGAGCCGGGCACATTCCGAGCGTGGGTCGAAGCGCGCACGGCGTTCGACGATCTCGAACCAACCCACGACGGCGATGCCGTCGCGCTGATCACCTTTCACGCAGCCAAGGGCCGCGAATGGCACGGTGTCGTGATCACCGGTGCCGAAGAGGGGTTGGTGCCGCACGGCTCGGCAACCTCAGCAACACAGTTGGCGGAGGAGGCTCGTCTGTTCTAGGTCGCCATCACGCGCGCGGCGCACGATCTGCTGATCACGCATTGCGCGGTGCGGCAACGGAAGCCGGCAACGCCAAGTCGGTGGCTGGGCGCGGTGTCGGCCACTAGTGCAATCGATGAACCCGTTGCACCGCCGGTTTGTCGACCTATCACCATCGATCCACTCGAACCATTTCGCGCATGGCGGGCGGCGATCGCGCGAGTTGGTGGCCAAAGCGAGCACGCCGTCT
>JANWKM010000089.1 GCA_025451395.1 Ilumatobacteraceae bacterium | reverse complement strand
GCCTTCGTCGAGCGCAACCTTCACGTACGACAGCACACGGTCGCGGTGCATAGGCGATGTCAGCGGACCCATCTCCGTCTCCGGATCCGACGGATTGCCGAGGCGGATGGAGCGGGCGAGTGTGAGAAATTTCTCGAGGAACTCGTCGGCGATCTTCTCGTGCAGGATCAAGCGACTACCAGCGATGCACGCCTGACCCTGGTTATGGAAGACGGCGAAGGCCGAACCATTCACGGCAGCGGGAATGTTCGCGTCGTCGAAGATGATGTTCGCGCCCTTACCACCGAGTTCCAGTTGCACGCGCTTCAGGTTGCCAGCAGACGATTCGACGATGCGCTTGCCGGTCGCGGTCGAACCGGTGAATGCGATCTTGCGCACGGCGGGATGGTTCGCCAGTCGGTCGCCGGCGGTGTGCCCATAGCCCGGCACGATGTTGAATGTCCCCGGCGGAAACCCGATCTCTGCCATCAGCCGCGCCAGCCGCAATGTGGTGAGCGGAGTCAGCTCGCTCGGCTTGAGCACCACCGTGTTGCCAGCAGCGAGCGCGGGGCCCATCTTCCACGCGCAGAACATCATCGGAAAGTTCCACGGCACGATTTGCCCGACAACACCGAGTGGTTCGCGCTGGACGTAGTTGAGGAAACCGGGCTCGACCGGAATCACGTCGCCCTGCAACTTGTCGGCGATGCCACCGAAGTAACGGAAGCACGCGGCGGTTCGGGGAACGTCGAGCAGGCGCGCATCTTTGATCGGGTGCCCGGTGTCGCGGGTTTCGAGTTGTGCGAACTCTTCTGCGTTCACCTCCAGCGCGTCGGCCAGCTTCAGCAACAACCGACCGCGGTCGGCCGCCGACGTTTTGCGCCAACCTGGCAGTGCCGCGGACGCGGCGTCGACAGCGCGGTCAACATCGGCCGCACGCGCTTCGGCGATCTCGGTGATGACACTGCAATCGTGAGGATTGATGACTTCGATCGTGGTGCCCTCGACACCGTCGACGAATTCGCCGTTGATGAACAGTTGCCGATCGATTGCGTCCACAGCGATGCTCAGAACTGGACGGCGTGGACGCTGGCCAGGCCCTTGCTGATGCGCTCGGGCAAACCTGGGTCGGCGTTTTCCCACACCAGCAGCATGGATCGCTTCGGGCTATATCCCTGATGCCGGATGTCGGCGGGCATCGCGGCCACGTCGCCGGCTTTCATCGTCACCTTCGCACGCGGGGCGCCGCTATCGCGGTCCTGAACGTCCCAGACGATTTCGTCGCTGAGTTGAATGAACCAGTCGACGCGGTCATTGCCATGCACGATCGGCAGGATGTACTCCTCGGTTGTCGGGCAGTACAGGCTTGCCTTGCAGATACTGACGACACTCGGGTTCCAAGTGACGTCGCTGCGGCTGAGGTAGGCAAACAGGCTGAACGCTGCGACATCCTTCTCGAAACCGGGCTCGGGGTAAACCTCGGGCTCGTCTTGCGGAACATCGGCGAACATGCGATTGATCGGGTGGGTCTTATCGGTACGAATCTTCTCGTCGCCCGGCACACCCACCATTCGCGCAGCTGCGACGCGCCGACGCGTGACCGCACTGGTGTTTGAACCCTTCTTCTGGCCAAATGGTTTGTCGGTCTCGGCGGGGCTGGCGAACGGATCGAAACTCGCGTTGGTCCAGTCGTCGAGCATCGCCTCGAACGTCTGCTTCAGCACCGGCGACTCGAAGTTCTCGGTGTGATCGAGCTCGGCCTTGCGATACGCGTCGTTGAAGCGTCCGGCGAACATGTCGACATTGCCGTAATGGTTGACAGTGCCAAACACATGGTCGAAGTTCACCGTGCCGTAGAAGAAGTCCCACGCAACGTCGCGTTGAAGTGCACGTAGGAACGTGTCGGCGCTCATCACATGCTTGCCCGTGGGCCACGTGATGTGCGCGAAGAACTCATCGCGACGGAAATGGAAGCCGCCGATCGAGAAATCCTTGTAGCCCTGCAAGTTGGGCTTGGTTGCCTTTACGTCGGTCATTGTTTTCCTCCTAGCTGAGGCAGATGTCTGCCCAGCGCTCGATCGTGTCGTCACCGTGGATGGTCTGCAGTATCAGCACGCCAGGCTTCTTGGCGGTAAAGCGGTACGCGCTGTTCGCAGGCAGCAATGCCTGGTGGCCGCGACGCAAGACAATGCGGCCCATCTTCTTGCCGACTGGTTCGTCCTTCAACTTGACCGACCCCGGATGATCGGCGGCGAGTGTCGGTTTGTCGAGCTTGACCAGCTCGATAGTGACTTCACCATCGAGCACAGTCGGAAACTCGTCGTGCGCACACGTGCGCCATTCACTGGTGCCCTGTGCGCGGATCGCTTCGATCACGTACTCCATGTTCTTGCCGACGGCGACCTTCTCCCACGGCTTGGAACTGTTGGCGACCTCGAAGATGTTGGAGAAGACGTAGTGCTTCGGATCGTCGTTGATGATCTCGATCCCGCCCTTCTCGTAGGAATCGAGCGACCCGAACTTGGTTACGTACTTGGTCATTTAGTCCCCTTCGTTCACTTGACCCATTGTCTTTACTTGACACGCTGTTCGCTATGCGTACACTTGTCCGTACAGTGAACACTGTATCAACCAGCACCGAGTTCGTCCAGTCCCTGGACCGTGGTCTGGCGGTGTTGCGTGCGTTCGACCACGACCGGTCGTCGCTAACGCTTGCCGACGCGGCGAGGGCGACGGGCCTCACACGCGCGACCGCACGCCGGCTGCTGCACACGCTCGTCGCGATCGGATATGTATCGACGGATGGCAAATTGTTCGAGCTGACACCGAAGGTGCTCGATCTCGGTTACGCGTACGTGTCGTCGCTGCATCTCAGTGACATCGCGCAGCCCTATATGGAAAACCTTTCGGCACAGGTACACGAGAGCGTCAGTGCCGCGGTTCTCGACGGCACACAGATCGTCTACGTCGCTCGCGTCAACACACAGCGCATCATGACCATCTCGCTCTCCATCGGTTCGCGGTTGCCAGCGCTGTGGACGTCGATGGGACGCGCGATTTTGTCCGGTCTCGGCGATGCGGAGCTCGACCAGTTTCTACGCGACGCACCCATCGATCCGCCGACACCACGATCGCTCACCGATCGCGAGTCACTGCGTGCCGAAATCCTCAGCGTGCGTAATCAGGGCTACGCACTACTCGACCAGGAGTTGGAAGAGGGTGTCCGTTCTGTCGCCACCCCACTGCGTGACCGCGCCGGGCGAACACTTGCCGCGATGAATCTGTCGACACACGCTGGCCGCGTGACGCTGAAGGAATTAAGGGGCGAGATGTTGCCGCTGCTCCTGGAGACGGCCGCCGAGATCAACCTCCAGCTGTCGAAACGGTAAAGCCAAATGATCGATCGCCTGATCTTGCTGGGTGAGCGCCTTCGCCAAGTAGGTATCGACGTGTCCACCAGCGAGATCATCGACGCCGGTCGCGCGCTGGAGCAACTCGACATCGGTGATCCGCGAGTACTGCGCGACTGTCTGCGCGCGGCGATGGTCAAGGAGCCCGATCCGGCCCAGCTGTTCGATCGCTGTTTTGACGCAGTCTTTCGATCTGCACCCGCAACTCCGACCGCAGCGGTGTCGAATCTTGCACGCAGCGTCGAACCGCCAGGCGCGATTGACGGAGGTGTGTTGTCCGCGCTCCTCAGCGGCGACGCAGCATCCCTAGCGGCGCTTGCCCAACAAGCAGTGCAGATGTACAGCGGCATCGACAACGACGTCGGCAGCGAGCGCTACTTCTTGCATCGCGTCATGCGTGCCATCGACCTCTCGCGAATGCTGAGTGCGGCGATGCAGCAACTGCGGCGGGCTGGAGATCTCAGCGACCTCGAGCTGATGCTGCGACGCAACGAGATCGCGCAACGCCTCGAACAGTTTCGTCGTCAGTTGGCCGCCGAGATCAGCAAACAGCTGGAGGCCCGGACCGATCGAACGGTTGTCATTCCGGAACGAACACGACCCGACGAACTCGACCTACTGACGCTGTCGCGCGCCGAGCACGACGAGGTGCGCCGCATGCTGCAGCCATTGCTGCGGCGACTTGCCGCTCGCATCGGGCAGAAGCGGAAGCTGCGATCGACCGGACGTCTCGACCCACGCCGCACCGTGCGCCGCTCGCTGCAGTCCGGTGGCGTACCACTCGACGTTGTCATGCGGCGTCGGCATCCGCACCGACCCGACATCGTGGTGTTGTGCGATGTCAGTGGCTCGGTGGCAGAATTCGCACAGTTCACGTTCACACTGATCAACGCGTTGCACAGCGAGGTGCGCAAAGTGCGTAGTTTCGCTTTCGTTGCGGGTGTTGCCGAGGTGACTGACGTGTTCGAGGAGGCCCGCTTCGACATCGCCGTCAACAGGTTGGTCGAACGCCGCGGCGTACTTGGGCTCGACGGCCACAGCGACTACGGCGCCGCCTTCACGCAGGTCCATGCTCAACACCTTGACGATGTGATCGGGACCGGCACCACGGTGATTGTCACCGGCGACGCCCGTGGCAACTACCGCGACGCGGCCGCCGAACAATTCGCTCGCATCGCCGAGCGGGCGCGACGTGTGTATTGGCTGAACCCCGAGCCGCGGGTCGTGTGGGGCACCGACGACTCGCTGATCGAGGAGTACCGCCGCAGTTGCACGGCAATCCGCGAGGTGCGCACGCTCGGCCAACTGGCCGATGTCATCGCTGAGCTGGTCTAACGAGTCGGGCAGTTCAGTATCCTTGGCGGTGATGCCGACCAACCGCCAAGTATGGAACGAGGCATACGCCGCCTCCGTTCCGGCCGACGCCCGGTTCCAGACGATGTCGGGCATCGAGCTCGACGGTGTGTACGGGCCCGACGATGGCGAGTTCCCCGGTCAATACCCCTACACGCGCGGCCCATACGCGTCGATGTACCGCTCGAAGTTGTGGACGATGCGCATGTTCGCCGGCTTCGGCACCGCCGACGACACCAACTGGCGCTTCAAGGAGATCATCCGCTCCGGCGGCCCCGGTTTGTCGACCGCGTTCGATATGCCGACATTGCTCGGCATCGACTCCGACCACCCGATGGCGCTCGGTGAAGTGGGCCGCTGCGGCGTCGCCATCGACACGCTCGCCGATATGGCCGACCTCTACGCGGGTATCGACCTTGGCGCGATCACGACCTCGATGACGATCAACTCCCCCGCCGCGGTGATCATGGCGATGTTCATCGCGCAGGCCGAGCAGGCCGGCACGCCGCGGGCGCAGCTCGGGGGCACACTGCAGAACGACATCTTGAAGGAGTACCAAGCGCAGAAGGAGTTCGTCTTCCCACCGCGGCCTTCGATGCGGTTGGTGCGCGACACGATTGCGTTCTCGGCGACCGAAATG
>JANWKM010000088.1 GCA_025451395.1 Ilumatobacteraceae bacterium | reverse complement strand
GCAACCCGAAACGTTCGGACAGCGCTTCGGCGACATAGACCGCGTCTTCTGTCGGTTGCGCGAAATGCGTTCCTTTGGTGACGCGATCCTGTACCGCACGAACTACCGCCGGATTTGCATGGCCGACAACGTTGACGCCATAGCCGCCATGCACATCGACGTATTCAGTGCCGTCGACATCCCATACATGCGCACCTAAACCGTGACTGACCCATACGGGCACAGGTCGTGAACTCGACCAACTGGTACACACGCCACCTGGCATTGATCGTTGCGCGCGATTCCACAGTTCAATTGTCTTGGGCATTCGTTGCAAAAACGCTGCTTCTTCACCGCGAACCAAATCATCAAGCGTTAACGAATCAAGCGATACATCATTCGCGCCCATTGATAGAGCCTACCGCAAGTTCCGGCTCGTTTAAGAGTGAGCTACACTGGGTATCGGCAAGAAGGAAACTGCTGTATGTCAGATAACACCCGATCATTAACCAGGCTTGATTACATTTCCGACGACGTTTACGAGATTGAACGACTTCGTATTTTCCATGGTGGTTGGATGCTTGCCGCACGAGCAGATCGGCTCGAGAACGGCAACCGAACCGTCGTAGAGCTTGCCGGCGAAAGCGTATTGCTCACACGCGACCTCGAAGGCAGGTTGCACGCTTTTGCGAATGTCTGTCGTCATCGCGGTTCGCGACTCTGCGACGGGTACGACGATTCCAAACAGGGTTCATTGATGTGTCCCTACCACGCGTGGACCTACTCACTCGACGGGCGGCTGATCTCGACGCCGTTCCTCGACGCTGGTGAAGTGGACCGCGAGTTGCTGCCGCTGTGGAGTTATCACATTCGGGAACTGCAGGGTTTCATCTTCGTCAGCTTGGCCAAGGATCCACCCGACTTCGAGCAGTGGACGGCGCAGCACTGTGCCGACCTCTTGCGGCTCGCGCGTTTCAACTGTGGCGATCTGAAGGTGGCGGCTACCACTACTTGCGAAATCGCGGCGAACTGGAAGATCGTGATCGAGAACTACCAGGAGTGTTTGCACTGCGCACGCGTGCACCCAGAGCTGACAGCTGTCGTGCCGACCTACCGCACCGGTTCGGTCATTGACTACACGCGATCGGACGGAGGAGTCGATATCACCGGCAACTATGCAATGCCCGGCGAGACCGACACCTCACCTCCGTTGCCCGGCATTTCTGAACTCGACGCGGCCAGCTACTACGGCGGAGTCCTTTTCCCCAATGGTTTCATCGATGCCAGCGGAACGTGCGTGATCATCAGCACGTTGTTTCCCAAGGGTCCGCATCACACAACGATGACGATGCAGTACATGTTCGCACCGGAGACGATCGGCTCACCCGACTTCGACCCGACGCCAACGATTGAGTTCAACGACCTGATCGCCCAGCAAGACAGCGACGTATGCGAGCGCGTCCACAAGGGTGTCATGTCGCGTGCGTTCGATCATGGTGTGCTGACGCCGAAGGACTCACTCGTCATCGAGTTCACGCAGCACTACCTGAAGGCCCGCGACCCCATTTCCTAGCCTGAGTGCGAATCGCTACTCGGCGAAGAGTCGACCAGTTGCCGTGGCCAAGAAGGCATCCAACGGAATGTCTTCTTGTCGCAATAGACCACTCTGCGGCAGCGCGCCCGTGCGCACCAGCTCGATGACGGCCGCGACCGATCCGGCGGTGGTCCAGGCAATGGCGGTGCTGTTCATGCCGCCGACCATCTTGGGCAGGTACGACCGCACGAACTCCTGTCGCCGCAGCTGTCCTTTGATGTGACCTTCGGCGGCGACATGCACGTACACCACATCGTCGTCGACTGGCGGTTTGGCGTTGGTGAGGATCTCGGCCGCCAACTCGCGTCGCTCGCGCATGAGCAGCTCGTGGAAGAAGAAGTTCATCAGGTCCATGTGCCCGGGGTAGCGGATTGTCTTGTAGTCGATGTTCGCCACCCGTCCGGCGTACGTATCGCACATCGTGCCGAGACCGCCGGAGGTGGTGAAGGCCTCCAACTGTTTGCCATCGATCACCAATGTCTCGTGCCATTCCATCGACGACACCCATTTGCGCACGCCCTCCTCGACGACTTCGCAATCGTTGAGGTACTCGTTGACGACGCCCTCGGGTGACCAGTTGAACGAATAGCCGAGCAGTCCTGTGGGGTACTGCGGCAACGCGCCGACGCGCATGCGCACGGATCGGCACTCATCGAAGAATGCGATCTGCGAAGCAGCAACGATGGCGATGAAGCCAGGAGCGAGTCCGCACTGTGGAGCCATCAATCCTTTGGAAGTCTTGCTGAGCTCGACGATTGCGCGCGTGGTGCCAACGTCTTCGGTGAGATCGAAATAGTGAATGCCGAGTTCGTGCGCAACCTCGGCGATTGCGGTGTTGAGGTGAAACGGAAGACACGACAGCACTGCCTCGGTGCCTGCCAATTCCGTGCGCAACGTGGCCCTGTCGGAAATGTCACCCGAACGAACGGGAAAGGTCGTCTCTCGTCGCGGCGCCCGCTGGTCGATCCCGATTACGTCAAGCCCGGCTTCATCGAGGAACGTCGCAGCCAACAAACCGACCTTGCCGAGCCCAAGAACTGAAACCGTGCCGAAAGACATCACACCAGCGTAACGGCTCGGCCTAACCGTCAGTCGGCCAGCACCCGCACGGCATCGGGCCGGAACACAAGGCCAACTTCGCCGCCTTCGACTACCGCAAGCGATGAACCGTCATTCGGCACAACTGCCTGAAGTTCGTTTGTGCCCACACGCACGTGTAGGTGTGTTGCCGCTCCGGCGAACACGACGTGATCAACTTGCGCGCGCAGCTGACCTTCGGCGGGCGGCACCAGCAGCACGCGTTCAGGGCGTACGAGTATCGTGCACGAGCCCGATGCGCCGCGAGCATCGGCCGCGACGTGAACGCCGAGCACCTCGACACCGCGCCCGTCGCAAGTGGCTGGCAAGAGGTTGGCGAGGCCGAGGAAGTCGGCAACGTATTTGTTCGCAGGCTCGTCGTAGACCTGACGCGGCGCGCCGACCTGTTCGATACGGCCCGTGTTCATCACGGCCAATCGATCGCTCATCGTCAGCGCTTCTTCCTGGTCGTGCGTCACATAGACGAACGTGATGCCGACTTCGGTGTGCAGCGCGCGGAGTTCCACCTGCAGCAACCGGCGCAGCTTGGCATCGAGCGCTCCTAAGGGCTCGTCGAGTAACAAGACCTTGGGGCGCAGCACCAGCGAACGAGCGAGTGCAACGCGCTGCTGTTGCCCACCCGACAATTGGTGTGGCCGTCGCTTAGAGAATTCCGAGAGGCGCACCAGTTCGAGTGCTTCACCAACTCGTTGACGCGCTTCGCTCTTCGTGCAGTCTTGGAAGCGAAGACCGAACATCACGTTGTCGGCCACGTTCTTGTGTGGGAACAACGCATAGCTTTGAAAGACAGTGTTGACCGGGCGCTTTTCGGGCGGAATGCCCTGCATGTCGGCACCGTCGATGCGCACCGATCCCTCGTCGATTTCCTCGAAGCCACCGATCAGCCGCAGCGTCGTGGTCTTCCCGCAGCCGGACGGTCCGAGCAGAGAGAAGAACTCGCCCGGCTCGATCTCCAGATCAATCTCGCTCAGCACCTTTTGATCGCCGTACCACTTCGACAGCGACGCCAGCTCGATGCGACCACCGCCGCTCGCCTTCTGCGTCACCATCGGAAAAAGGTAGCTTGCGCGTATGACGAGTGATGACATCGAGTACTTCATCGACGGCGTGCGCTACGTGGGCCACCTTGCGGTCCCCGATGGAAGCGACCTGCGCCCGGCGGTGCTGGTGTGCCACGAGGGTCCCGGACTGACCGGTCATCCGAAGGCGCGAGCTCGTCGCCTCGCCGACGAGCTGGGCTATGTCGCGTTCGCGCTGGACTACTACGGCGACGGCGTTCCTCCGCCGGCTGACGAGATGCCCACATTGCTCGCCGCGCTACGCGACGATCCGGCGACGACCAGGAAGCGCGCGCTCGCCGGGCTGGATGTCTTGCTGGCGCATCCGCGGGCCGATCGGTCGCGCGTGGGAGCGATCGGTTACTGCTTCGGTGGGACGATGGTTCTCGAACTCGGCCGAGCGAGTGCACCGATTCACGCCATCGTCGGCTTTCACAGCGGACTGGCCAACGCGAGCCCCGGCGACGAGGTCAACATCACCGGCAAGGTGCTGGTCTGCATCGGCGTCGACGATCCGGTGATTCCACCCTCCCAGCGCGCATCATTCGAGGACGAGATGAACGCGGCGGGCGTCGACTGGCAGATGATCCTCTACAGCGGCGCCGGCCATAGCTTCACCAACAAGGCGATGGATGGCAGTCGGCCCGGCTTCGTGTATCACGAGCCGAGTGACCGGCGCTCCTGGCAAGCGATGATCAACCTCTTCAACGAGGTCTTCGGCACCGTTTGAACACTTTCAGGCGCTATCGCAGTTCTAGGTGACGTTTTCGATGACGACTGCAATGCCCTGGCCGACGCCGATGCACATGGTCGCGAGGCCAAACCTGCCACCGGTACGTCGTAGATGGTGAGCCAGCGTGGTGACAATGCGCGCCCCGCTGCAGCCAAGCGGGTGGCCGACCGCGATCGCACCGCCTTGCGGATTGACCTTGGCGCGATCGAGTTCCGGCCACTCGTGCAGGCACGCCAGCGATTGCGCGGCGAAGGCTTCGTTGAGTTCCACGGCGGCGAGGTCGTCCCATCCGATCCCAGCCCGTTTCAGCGCGGTGCGCGCGGCCTCGACAGGTCCGATTCCGTAGAGGTGTGGCGCGACCCCACTCGTGGCACGACTCACAATGCGCGCGAGCGGCTTGAGACCGAGGCGCGAGAGCGCCGCCTCCGTCGCGAGCAACATCGCTGCCGCACCATCGTTCATCGGCGACGCGTTACCGGCGGTGATGGTGCCGCCGGTCTTGAAGACCGGCTTCAGTTTTGCCAGCGTTGCGACGGTCGAATCGGGCCGAATGCACTCGTCGCGGGCCAATTCGATGTTCGCGACCGGCACCACTTCGGCATCGAACCACCCGGCATCCCATGCCGCGGCCGCGCGCCGATGCGACCCGGCCGCAAACTCGTCCTGCGCATCACGAGAGATTTCAAATTGCTCAGCCAACACCTCGGCACCCTCGCCGAGCGAAATCGTCCACTCGGCGGGCATCAGCGGGTTCACCATCCGCCACCCCAACGCCGAGTTCCACATTTGCTCGTGCGTGGTCGGGAACGCTTTCGACGGTTTCAAGACCACCCATGGCGCGCGAGTCATGCTCTCCACTCCCCCCGCCAACACCAGCTCCGCGTCGCCGACGGCGATCATGCGCGACCCATCGATCACGGCCTCCATACCGCTGCCGCACAAGCGATTGACGGTCGCGCCCGGCACCGATACCGGGAACCCGGCCAACAGTGCTGCCATGCGCGCAACATTGCGATTGTCTTCGCCGGCACCATTAGCGTCGCCGGCGTAGACCTCGTCGATCAGCGCCGGGTCGAGAGTCGGCAGTCGTTGCATGAGTGCCTGAAACGCGCCAGCCAACAGATCGTCGGCGCGCACACCGGCGAGCGCGCCACCCAAGCGACCGATCGGTGTTCTGACCGCGTCGACAATGAAGGCGTCAGTGCTGTTCATGGCCGCACTCCGTCGTACGCATGCTCGAGAAGTTCGAGCAGATCTTCCGCCGAAACCGGCCGCGGGTTGGATGTGACTTCCGCGGCCGCAGCTTCAGCGACTGCTGCAAGATCATCCCGTTTCAACGGCCCGTCGGAACCCACCAGATCGGCCAGCTTTGTCGGAACCTGACTGGCGACCGCGAGGTCCCATAGCAACGCGGCGGGGTCACCGTCTGGCGAACCCAACGCGGCGGCGAGCCGTTTCATCTCGGCTGGAAGTGCGGGTGCGTTGAACGCAATCGCGTGCGGCAGCACTACGGAGTGTGCATCGGCATGCACCAGGTTGAACATGCCGCCGAGCACATGGCAGATCTTGTGGTGCAGCCCCGCAGAAGTGGCACCAAGCGCCATGCCCGACAACGCGGCTCCGTACATCAGGTCGCCGCGAGCATCGACATCACGCGGCGAGCGCATCACCTTCGGCAGCGAATCGGCGATTGCACGCACAGCTTCCAGCGCCAACGCCGATGTGATCGGGTTGCACCCAGTCGCGTACAACGCCTCGACGGAATGGGCGAGCGCGTTGAACGCCGAAGGTCCGGTGACGTGGGGCGGTAAGTCAAGGGTGAGTTCGGGGTCGTACACCACCACTCGCGGCAGCACGACCGGGTCTTTGCCGGTCTGTTTGTGCGCAGTGTCGGTAAGTCCATAGATAGTGGTCTGTTCGCTACCCGCATACGTGGTGGGCATGGCGACGATCGGAATGCGGTGCGTCACTGCGATTGCCTTCGCAAGTCCGGTCGACGACCCGCCACCGATGCACACCATCAGATCAACCTTCGCCTCGGTCGCCGCGGCACGCGCTCGCTCGGCCAGCGGCACGGGGACGTGTTGCGCGACCTCGTCCCATCGCGTTGCCATTAACGATCCGAGCTGTTCCGCGACATCGTCCGCAATCGCCTTAGCCATCGCGTCGTGAATCAGCATCACCCGCTCGGCCTTGCATCGCCGTACCTCGTCGCCGATCGACGCCGCGGCTCCAGCCGCGAAGACGAAGCGCATTGGCAGCTGTTCGAGAGTGAAGGCCCGCATCAGGCCGCCTGGAGTTGTCGCAGCGCGTCGAGCTCGGTTTCTGTCAGCGCATCGGTGATGTTCGGAACCGGGTCGGCAAATGTCAGCGGCCACCCAGTGGCCGCGATCGCTTGCTCTGCCGTCACCATCAGGTGCAGCGCCACCATCTGTAGCTCGCAGGTCTCAGGATGCGGCGCTAGAACACCCAGATCGGTGATCACCCATTGCGGACCGCCACCGCGCAGACCAAGGCGCTGTCGGTGCCCGGGCCCATCACCAAAACCGACCGACGAACGAAAGTCGCAGCGCTCGACGAAGGCACGTTTCGACTGACGCATGATCACCATCACCGCGCCGGCCGATGCCGCGATCTCCGGCGCGCCGCCGGCACCGGGCAGGCGCGTCGCGGGATGGTTGTACTCGCCGATCACCGTCGAGTTAATGTTGCCGAACCGATCGAGTTGCGCGCCGCCGAGAAAGCCGATGTCGACACGGCCGGCCT
>JANWKM010000087.1 GCA_025451395.1 Ilumatobacteraceae bacterium | reverse complement strand
GGCGTCGTGAAGTTCTGGGGTCCGTACACAAATCGCAGCGCGTTCCACAGCGCGAACGACGTCGAAGAGTGTGAGCGCGCGCTTGCTCACCTCGACGATGTGTTAATGGTCGAGGGTGGGCACAACGTCGCCGCCATCATTCTCGAAACCGTCGTCGGCACCAACGGCATCCTCGTGCCGCCCGATGGTTACTTACAGGGTGTGCGCGAACGCTGCGACCGCCACGGCATCGTGATGATCTGCGACGAGGTGATGGCCGGCTTCGGCCGCTGCGGCGAATGGTTCGCCTACCAGAAGTGGGGCGTGCAACCCGACCTCGTCTGTTTCGCCAAGGGTTCCAATTCGGGCTACCTGCCACTGGGTGGTGTTGTCATCGGTCGCCAGATCGCCGACACGTTCAAGGAGCGCGTGTTCCCCGGCGGACTGACCTACTCGGGCCACCCGCTCGCGTGCGCGTCTGCCGTTGCCAGCATCAACATCTTCAAGGAGGAGGGCATCGTCGAATACGCCCGCTCACTCGGTACCGATGTGATCGGACCCGGTCTCGACAAGTTGATGGCCAACCATCCGAGCGTGGGCGAAGTACGCGGCCTCGGCGTGTTCTGGGCGATCGAGTTAGTGAAGGATCGTGCGACGCGCGAGCCGCTCGTGCCGTACAACGCAGCCAGCGCCGACGCCAAGCCGATGGGCGAACTCGCAGCAGCATGCAAGGCGAAGGGTTTATGGCCGTTCACGCACTTCAACCGCTTGCACGTCGTACCGCCGTGCAACACCAGCCGCGAACACGTTGAAGAAGGTCTTGCGATTCTCGACGACGCGCTCAGCGTCGCCGACAAGTACTACACAGGCTGAACGATCTAGCTGGGATTGACCATCCACGTGCCCGTGCTGCGCAGCAGCGCGGTGAGGTCGCCAGGACCCTTCTTTTCGGATGCCTCGGCCAACTGCGCGCCCAGCATGTGGCCGTAGTCGCCACGATCGACATCGCGGAAGATTCCGAACGGCGTCGGCGAATTGTTGTCGTGCGAAAGCCGAGCCAGCGAGAACGCAAGCCCCGGATCGTCGCGGTGCGCGTCGTGCACCAGCAATGCGTCGACGCCGACATCGGCAACTTCGACCAGGCGTAGTTGACCATCGCTGCCCATCACCACACCACGGTGCCCTTCGGCACCGAAACGGATCGGCTCACCATGCTTCAAATCGATCATCATCTCGTCGCGTGCCGTGCGAGCGAGGATACCGTCGAACGCGCCGTCGTTGAACACGTTGCAGTTCTGCAGAATCTCGACAAACGAGGCGCCACGATGCGCGTGTGCAGCGCGGAACACGTTCATCATGTGCTTGCGATCGAGGTCGTGAGTGCGGGCAACGAACGACGCCTCCGCACCAAGCGCGACCGCCAACGGGTTGAACGGGTGATCGATGGAACCCATCGGCGTGCTTTTCGTGACCTTGCCCGGTTCCGAGGTCGGCGAGTACTGCCCCTTGGTGAGCCCATAAATCTGGTTGTTGAACAACAAGATGGTGAGGTTGACGTTGCGACGCAGCGCGTGAATCAGATGGTTGCCACCGATCGACAGCGCGTCGCCGTCGCCGGTGATCACCCACACGTCGAGATCGGGTCGAGCAACCGCCACACCGGTCGCGATCGCAGGCGCACGACCGTGAATGCTGTGCATGCCGTAGGTGTTCATGTAGTACGGGAAGCGGCTGCTGCAGCCAATGCCGCTGACGAAGACAGTGTTCTCGGGTGCCACACCCAGCTCGGGCATCAACATCTGCACGGCCAACAAAATGCCGTAGTCGCCACAGCCGGGACACCAGCGCACCTCTTGATCGCTGGTCCAGTCTTTCTTGGTCGTGATCGGAACCAGTGTGTCGCTCACGCGAGGACCCCCTTGATTGCAGCTTCCAGTTCGGCGGCGGTGAAGGGCAAGCCCTGCACCTTGGTGACAGGTTTGGCGTCGACCAGAAACTCGGCGCGCACAATGCGGCACAGCTGACCCATGTTCAACTCGGGCACCAGAATGTGCTTGAACCTGCGTAGCAAGTCGCCAAGATTTCGCGGCATCGGATTGAGGTGGGTGAGGTGAATCCACGCCACCTTCAGGTCCTGTCGACGCGTGATTTGCACGGCTGCGTCGATCGCGGCCCACGTTGAACCCCAACCAAGCAGGCACAAGTCGGCATCTTCGTCGCCAACGATGGTGGCCAACGGAATGTCGTTCGCGATTCCCGCAATCTTGGCCGCACGGAGGTGAACCATTTTCTCGTGGTTCGCCGGCTCGTAGCTGATGTTGCCGGTGCCGTCTTCTTTCTCGATGCCACCAACCCGATGCATCAGACCGGGCGTTCCCGGGATCGCCCACGGGCGAGCAAGCGTCTCGGGATCGCGCAGGTAGGGCCAAAACTCGGCGGTGCCATCTTTCGCGGTGTGATTGGTTTCAGTAGCGAACGGCACCGAGATATCGGGCAATGTCGATGCATCGGGCAGCAACCACGGCTCGCTGCCGTTGGCGAGATAGCCGTCGCTGAGCAGAATCACCGGCGTGCGGTACTTGAGCGCGATGCGCACGGCTTCAATCGCCGCGTTGAAACAGTTGCCAGGGCTGTACGCAGCAACTATCGGCAGCGGTGCCTCGGAGTGACGGCCATACATCGCAATGTTCAGGTCGGCGGCTTCCGTCTTCGTTGGAAGGCCGGTCGACGGACCACCGCGCTGAATGTCGACGAGCAAGAATGGCAACTCCAGTGACACAGCCAAGCTCAGCGTCTCGCCCTTCAACGAAACTCCCGGCCCGCTGGTGGTGGTGACCCCGATGTGGCCCGCGAATGCGGCACCGAGTGCCATTCCCGCTGCTGCTATTTCGTCCTCGGCTTGAACCGTACGCACACCGAACTGCTTGTGCTTCGACAGCTCGTGCAGAATGTCGCTCGCCGGCGTGATCGGGTAGCTACCGAGAAAGATCGGCAACTTGGCAAGTTGTCCCGCTGCAACCAGTCCCCACGCCAGCGCGACGTTGCCCGAGATGTTGGTGTACTCGCCCGCCGGCAACGGTGCCGGCTTTACCTGATAGGGGTGATCGAAAAGCTCGCTGGTCTCGCCGAAGTTGTATCCCGCTTTGAACGCAGCGAGGTTGCTCTCCTTGACGAGATCCTTGAACCGTGCCTCGACCCACTTGACCGTCGGTTCAATCGGTCGCGAATACAGCCACGAGATGACACCCAACGCGAAAAAGTTCTTCGAACGTTCGGAGTCGCGCGACTTCACGCCCAGCGGCTCGGTTGCCAACTGTGTCAGCGACGTCATCGGGATCTCGACAACTCGGTATTGCGACAGCGAATCGTCGAGCAACGGGTTGGTCTCGTATCCAGCCTTCTGCAGGTCGCGTTCTTCGAACGAGTCGCTGTTGACGATCAAGAGACCGTGTTGGTCGAGCCGGTGCAGGTCGGCTTTCAGCGCGGCGGGATTCATCGCCACCAGCACGTCGGGAACGTCGCCGGGTGTCGTGATGTCGTGATCCGAGATGTGCACCTGGAAGCTGGAGACACCATTGACGGTGCCGGCTGGCGCGCGAATCTCGGCCGGGAAGTCGGGGAACGTGGAGAGGTCGTTGCCGAAGAGCGCGCTCGCCGAGGTGAAGCGGTCGCCGGTGAGCTGCATGCCATCGCCCGAGTCGCCGGCGAACCGTACGACGACGTGCGAAATCTGCTCGGGCTCGCGGGTCGGCGCTTCGTGATCTGTTGCTGTCACGGTTACACGCTAGCTACCGCGCGGGCCTTAACGTGAGCGCTACGCCTGCCAGGGCGGTGACAAGTCCGACGAGGGCGAGCGCGCCCATGCGCTCACCGAACAGGATCGCGCCCTCCACGGTGCTGAGCGCAGGCGTCAGGAAGAACAGGCTGCTCACCCGAGCGGCAGCGTGGCGCTTGAGCAACCACAGCATTATCAAGATTGCGGCAATTGACATCACGAACACCGACCACGCCAGCGCGAAGACCGTGCTATGCGTGAAACGCAGGCCTTCGTGGCCGCCGATCGACGAGTGCACGGAGGCGGCAAGCATCAGCACTGCGGCCGACGCGACGTACTGCGCGCACGTGCCCCACACGAGTGGAGTCGCGCCGCCGTGGCGCCGCTGCACCAGCGTCCCGACGCAGATGCCGATGACGCCCAGAACGGAGGCGATGATCGCCCCGAACGAAAGACCCTTGGCGCCGGCCACAAGTCGATCGACGACAACGGCGATCACTCCGGCAAAGCCGAGCGCCACACCCAGCCACTGAATAGGTTGCAGCCGCTCGCCGAGCAGTGCACGAGCCGCGACCGCGGTGATCACAGGATGCAGACCGGCGATCAGCGCGCTGACCCCCGACGGCATACCCCAACTGATCGCAAGGAACACGCCACCGAGGTAGAGCGCGTGCAGACCGAGCCCGGCGACCGCGGCTGTGCCGAGCTGTCGTCGAGTCGGGCGCGTCATTCCAGTCGCCGCCGCGACTGCACCAAGAATCGCCGCGGCGATGACGAACCTCGTCGCCAGGAAGATCAGCGGGCCCGAGTCGTCGGTCGCGTAGCGGGCGGCGATGAACCCGGTGCTCCACAGCGTGACGAAGAGCCATGGCGCAGCCGCGACGAGACTGGAACGGCCGACGCGTGAAGGGCGGGCCGCCGAAGCGACCCGCCCTTCCGACTCGTCTACTGACGATGTGCTGAATTCGATTACGCGCCGCCTGGAGTGACGGTGACGTCGAGTCGAGTCCAACCGTTGCCGTTGATATCGACACCTTCGTCTTTCAACTCAGCGAGCGCGGCATCGACGATCTCGTTGGTGAACGCATCGGCATCGACCGGCTGGGTCAACACGGTTGCGCCGTCGAGGTTCGGTGTGTTGCTCGCAATTTCGACGGTGCGATCCCACGCGGCTTGATCGATGTGACCGACTCCGTCGGCCGCCGGCCAGATGAGGCCGTTGATCTCGTTCATCTGCCACAGCTGATGACCGGCACCGAGTGTCGGGCCGTTGGCCAGAACGATGTCGCGGCAAGCTTCGGCGTTGTCGCGGCAATATGCCCATCCCTTCAGCGACGCCTTCACGAAGGCGGTTGCCGTCGTCTTGTAGGCGGGGTCGTTGGCGAGACGATCACCGTCGGCCCAGATGGCGTCCTGCAACATGCCGACGCCCTCTTGCTCGTACGACACGACGTTGAGGTCGTCGGCGGTGTAGAGCTCGCCGGTGTCGGGATTCTCTGCCTCGAGCACCTGTGCGTACTCGTTGTAGATCATCGCCTCAGCGGCATCGATGTCGCCGGCGAGAAGGCCGGACATATCGAAGTTCTGGCCGACGATGGTTACGTCGGTTGCCGGATCGAGACCTTCCTTGCCGAGCGCGGCAAAGATCTCGAACTCGTTACCAAAGCCCCAGCTGCCGATCTTCTTGCCAGCAAAGTCGGCTGCTGTTGTGATGCCGGCGTCCTTGAAGCTGACCTGCAGCGTTCCACTGCGCTGGAAGACCTGCGCGATGTCGACGATGTTGGCACCGGCTTCGCGAGATGCGAGCGCCTTGGGCACCCACGCCAGCGCAAAATCTGCGCCGCCACTGGCGAGCACATCCTGCGGAACGATCTCGACCGCACCCTGCAGAATTTCGACGTCGAGTCCTGCCTCGGCGTAACAGCCTTGATCGACGGCCGCGTAGTAGCCAGCGAACTGAGCCTGCGTGAACCACTGCAACTGCAGCTTCACCTTGGTCTTCTCGGCCGGACCCTTACTCGCGTCGCACAGCTTGTCGCTGCCGTTGTCGCTGCTGTCCTTCTTGTCGTCGCCGCATGCGGCGACCGCAAGACCGGCGGCCATGATGATGGCCAGCGACTTGAACAGTCGTGTTCGTTGCATTGACTTCCCCCTTGTTGGTTGATGTTGTTGACGTTGGTGATTTGTGACCTGCCGTGCCTATCTAACGTCTCGTGTACGTTGCCACGGCACCGCGACGTATTCCAAGACTGCGGCGAACCCGAAGAAGAGTAGGCCGAGTACCGAGGCGCCCGCCACATACGCGAGACCGACATCCTTCTTCGAGATCGACAGAAACCCGCTGATACTCGCTCCCAGACCATTCCTATTGCCACCGAAATACTCCGCCACCACCGCCGTGATCACCGTCAGCGGGGCCGCCACCCGAATGCCCGTGAAGAGGAACGACATTGCGTTCGGCAAGCGGACTTTCACGAACTGCTGTCGCGATGTCGCCGCGAACGATCGCATCAGTTCCAACTGGGTCGGTGAACTCTGGCGCAGGCCGCGCGACACGTTCACGAACACCACGAAGAATGCGGCCAGGGTGGCCATAATGCGTCGCGGTGTCTCACTGTCGGCTTCGTAGAGGCGTGTGAACAGCGCGATCAGCACGACGATCGGGATCGCGTTGACGGCGATCGCGATCGGATTCACCAACTCACCGATCCAGCGCACGCCCGATGCGAGCAGTGCGACCAGGCAACCCAACGCCGTACCCACGATCAGGCCGATCAGTGCGTTACCCCCCGACACCTGCATCGCGTCCCAAATGCGTTGCAAGTTGTCGAGTCCCGCCGACCACACCTGCGAGGGCTTGACGAGCACAAAGGGCTTCACGTCGCGCCAGACTACGAACCCCTCCCACGCGCTGAGAAACAACACGCCGAATACGATCGGCGGTAACAAAGTTCTCAGTCGGCGAGAGACGACGTTCACCGGTCCTCGATGCCAGAAAGTTCATCAGTTGCATTCGCGACGTTTCCACGCAGTGCCTCGCGCACCTCGGTGATCTTGTCGTAGAACTGCGTTGCCTCGCGGGTGCCTTCGTCGCGCGAGCGATCGAGTCCGACCGGAATGATCGAGGTGATCCTGCCTGGTCCCGGCGACATCACAACAACACGGTCGCTGAGATAGACCGCCTCGGGGATGCTGTGGGTTACGAACACAACAGTCGTTTGCGTTGCGGCGCAGATGCGCAACAGCTCGGCCTGCATGTGCTCGCGAGTCATCTCGTCGAGCGCGCCGAACGGCTCGTCCATCAGCAACAGCAACGGGTGTGCCGCAAGTGCACGCGCGATCGCGATGCGCTGCTGCTGTCCACCGGACAACTGCCACGGCATCGCATCAGCGCGGTCGGGCAACTTCACCAGCTCGAGCATCTCCAACGCGCGTGCGTGACGCTTTGCCTTGTCCCAGCCTTTGAGCTCCAGTGGAAGCTCGATGTTCTTGGCAACCGATCGCCACTCGAAAAGTCCCGCTTGCTGGAATGCCATTCCATAGTCCTGATCGAGCCTGGCCTGGCGTGGTGACTTCCCGTTGACCGTGACGGTGCCGACGGTGGGTTCGAGCAGATCGGCGATCAACCGCAGCAGAGTCGACTTACCGCAGCCCGAGGGGCCGATCAGCGACACGAACTCGCCGGCAGCTACTTGCAGCTGCACATCGGTGAGCGCGTCGATGCGGTTAGGGCGGCCGATGTTGAAGACCTTGTGAACGCCGTTCACTTCTACGGCGAGTGCGTCACCAGCAAGCGTCACGAAAATTCCCCCCGAGGTCGATTGCGCGTGAAGTAACGATCGGCGGCATTGATCAGCGTTGCCATCAGCAGTCCAAGCACAACTGTGCCGGCGACGGCGGTGAACACCTTCGCCGGGCGCGACGTGCCCTCCTGCAGATAAGCGAGGATTAGGTAGCCGACGCCGTTGGTGAGTCCACCGCTGAGCTCGCTGACGATCACGCCGAACACTGCTGCGCTGCCAGCGAGCCGCATCGCCGGCGCAAGGTAAGGGATCGCCGCCGGCAGGCGCAGTTTGCGCCACGTACTCCACCACGACGCGGCGTACGAGTCCATCAGTTCGAGTGACGCAGGGTCGGGTGAGTTGAAGCCGCGCAATGCACCGACCGCGATTGGGAAGAACGACAGAAACGCACCAAGCACCAACGCCGACGTCCACTTCTGCCACTCGAAACCGAAGATGCTGATCTCGCCGCCCCATGTGACCGTTAGAGGAGCGAGCGCGATCAATGGGATCGTCTGCGAGATCACCAAGTACGGCATCAGGCCGCGCTGCACAACGCGGAACCGTGCCATCAGGATGGCCGCGCCGATTCCGACAATGGTTCCCAGGATCAGTGCCGCGACCGCCAGCTTCAACGAATTGAACGTGTGTGCTACGACCGCTTCGAACACACTGGTCGAACTACCGCGTATCTCTGGCTTGCCAAACTCGCGACCCATGTCGAAGACGCTGGGCATTGCCAGATCGTTGGCACGTGGCAGCAGCTTGAACCCGAGCACCTTGCCGACGTCGCGTTCCGTGCCCAACCAGGGTCCGACCCAGTTGCGATACGCCTCCCATGCGGCGAGCAACAACGCAAGAGCAAGCACACCGAACGCGAACGGTCGAAGTCTTCCAATTCTCACGACGCGTTTGTTCACGACGCGTTTGTTCACGACGCGTTTGTTCACGACTTGGCGCGCACGTGCTCGGCAACGGCGGGCATGACCTTTTCGCCGTATGCCTGCAGCGTGTTGTCCTTGTCGTCGTGCTGCAGGTAGATCGCGAACTGATCGACACCGAGATCCTTGAGCTGCTTCATCCGCTCGATGTGCACGTCGGGCGGACCGATGATGCAGAAACGATCAACGATTTCGTCGGGAACGAATTGGGTGTGGATGTTGCCGGCTTGGCCGTGCTCGTTGTAGTCGTAACCCTCGCGGCCCTTGATGTAATCGGTCAGCGCCTTAGGCACCGGTGCATCGTCGCCATAACGGGCAACGATGTCGGCGACGTGATTGCCGACCATGCCGCCGAACCAGCGGCACTGTTCACGGCCGTGGGCAAGCGCGTCTTTGCTGCCGTCGGTGACGTATGCGGGCGCGGCTACACAAATCGTGATGTCGTCGGGATTGCGCCCGGC
>JANWKM010000086.1 GCA_025451395.1 Ilumatobacteraceae bacterium | reverse complement strand
CGGCGTGCTTGCGGTCGAGCTGCGCGGGATCAACAAACACTTCCCTGGTGTCATCGCCAACCACGATGTCGATCTGCGCGTCAAGGCCGGAACCATCCACGCAGTAGTCGGCGAGAACGGTGCGGGCAAATCCACGCTGATGAAAACGCTCTACGGCATGCACCAACCCGACGCCGGCACGATCACGGTCAATGGCGTCACGCAACACTTCCGCTCTCCATCCGAAGCAATCGCCGTCGGCATCGGCATGGTGCACCAGCACTTCATGCTCGCCGACAACTTCACCGTGTTGGAGAACGTCATTCTTGGGGCCGAGCCGCTGTCCGGACCGCTGATCGACTTCGATGAAGCTCGCCGCCAGGTCCATAAGTTGGCGGAATCAGTCGGCACGCATCTCGATCTCGATAAACCGGTGTCCGAGCTCGGCGTCGGCCAGCGCCAGCGCGTCGAGATCCTCAAGGTGCTGTTCCGTGGCGCAAAGATTCTGATCCTCGACGAACCGACGGCGGTGCTCGTGCCGCAGGAAGTCGACGAGTTGTTCGCGACGTTGCGTCACCTGGTCGACGATGGCGCGACGATCATCTTCATCTCGCACAAGCTGAGTGAGGTGCTCGCCGTCTCCGACGAGATCACCGTGATGCGCGACGGTACGACCGTCGCAACCGTGCTTCCGAGCAAAGTCAACCGTCGGCAACTCGCGGAGTTGATGGTCGGTAGCGAACTACCTTCGCCCGAGGGTCGCGACAGCGAGATTCAGCCGCAAGTTGCGTTGCTCGTCGAGCATCTAACCGTGACCTCGCCGGGTCAGCGCGATCTCGTTCACGATGCATCCATCACAGTCCACGGCGGCGAGATCGTCGGCATCGCCGGCGTCGAGGGCAACGGCCAGTTCGAACTGTGCACGGCAATCCTCGGCATCACTCACAGCACCGGCACGATCACGATTACCGGCCACGACGTCACGCACCACAACACGCATGATCGTCGGCGCGCAGGTTTGTCGTACATCCCATTCGATCGCCACCGAGAGGGCCTGATGCTGGAGGCACCCCTGTGGGAGAACACGATGCTCGGTCGCGAGCACATGCCTCAGTTCCGCAACGGTCCGCTGATCGACGCACGGAATGCGAAGACCGATGCAAGAGACGTCATCGACCGTTTCGACGTGTTGACTCCTAGCGAGACGGTGCCCGCGTTTGCGCTGTCCGGCGGTAACCAACAAAAGCTGCTCGTCGGTCGCGAGCTTTCCAGCGAACCGCGTGTTCTGATAGCCGCTCACCCAACGCGCGGCGTCGACATCGGTGCTCAGGCTGCGATCTGGGACCTGATTCGCCACGCTCGCGATGCCGGGCTGGCTGTGTTATTGATCTCGGCCGACCTCGAAGAGTTGATCGGACTCTCCGATTCGATTCTCGTCATGTTCGACGGCGCGCTAACCGCCACACTCGATCCAGCGAAGGTCACGCCCGAAATACTCGGTACCTACATGACCGGCGGAACTGTGGAGGCGGCGTGATGGCGAACGAAGGCAACAAGCCCGGCGAGATTCCTGCTGTCAACGCCGGGATAAACCTGTTGAAGAAGATCACTACCCGCAGCCAAGCGGGTGGCCTCACCACCGGGCTGTTCACGCTGGCAAGTTCCGTGGTCGCAGTCATCATCGCCCTTGCGATCTGCGCCGTGCTGCTGTTGGTCACTGGCAAAGATCCGTGGGCCGCCTACAAGACAATCTTGACAACCGGCTTGGAGGGCGACAAGCCGTTGGAGATGATGCGCCGAGCGACGCCGCTGATGATCTCGGCAACTGCCGTTGCTGTCGGCTTCAAGATGAACCTATTCAATATCGGTGTTGAAGGCCAGTACCTCGTAGCAGCGCTGATGGCATCGGCCATCGGCACCGAGGTCAGCCTGCCCGCACCGATTCATGTGTTGTTCATCTTGGTCATCGCGATGTTCTTTGGTGCTGCTTGGGCGAGCATCGCCGCCATCTTGAAAGTCACCCGTGGCGTGCACGAGGTGATCTCGACGATCATGCTCAACTTCATCGCGCTCTCGGTGATCCAGTGGTTGTTCGAGAATTGGTTCCGCGACAACTCGCTCAACTTGAACATCAAGACCAAGGCTTTGCCGCCAAGTGGGCGGATGCCAGACATCGTGAAGGATCAACGTGGCGGCATGTTCATCGTTGCTCTGTTCGTCGTGTTCGTCTACTGGGTCATCGTGTTCAAGAGTCGCTTCGGTTTTCGACTTCGCGCCTCGGGCCTCAACGCCGGCGCAGCACAAACGTCGGGAATCGGCGCCAACCGCATGATCGTCATGGCCATGCTGCTCTCCGGCGCGATCGCAGGGTTGGTGGCGATGCAAAGCGTGCTCGGCGAAATCTATAGCTACGGCCCGAACGCAACACCGCTTGGCTTCGGCTTCGCCGGCATCACCGTGGCCTTGCTCGGTCGCCATCATCCGCTCGGCATCGTCGCCGCCGCACTGTTGTTCGGATTCCTCGACTCGACGTCGGCTCAACTACAGCTCTCCGAAGTCCCGAGTTCGATCGTCAAGCTCATTCAGTCGGTGATCGTGCTCACCGTCGTGATCGTCAACGAAGCCACCATCCGCTGGCTCAACAATCGAACCTCCGAACGAACGGCGGCGCGGTTGGTCGAAGGCGTCAGCGTCACCGAAGGGGCACCGGCATGAGCATCGGTTCCGACACCACGATGACTTCACCATCGATGCGACCACTCGGCGAAACGAATTCGTTCGGCCGCCTTCCCGCATTTCTCACTGTCCGGCGCAACATGCTGCTGTTGGCTGGCACGACCTTGTTGGCGCTGATGAGCTTCACGCGCATATGGACCGACGAGGAGCCACTCACTTCGTCGGCAACGATGGGGACGGCACTGCGCCTCACAGTTCCGATTTTGCTCGCCGGGCTCGCGGCGCTGTTTGCAGAACGCTGTGGTGTGCTCAACATCGGCATCGAAGGCATGATGATTCTCGGCACATGGGGAGCCGGATGGGGCGCTTGGAGGTGGGGCGCATGGGTCGGCTTACTGGTCGGAATTGCGTTTGGAATGCTTGGAGGACTCATCCACGCCATCGCGACCGTGCGCTTCAATGTCGACCAAGTCATCTCCGGCGTCGTGATGAACATTTTCGGCTTCTTCGGAACGCGCTATCTCAGCGACCTTGTGTTCACAGGCCATCAGGGTGGTGGCGTGACGCAATCGCCACTACAGAAGTCGGGCATACCCAAGTTCGACACGCCGTTCCTCGCCGGCGGTGATTTGTTCGGCTGGAAGACGCCCGATTTCTTCGGCTGGCTCGAGAAGCACCACTGGTTCTTGCTCGGCGACATCGGCGGTATCGGCAAGGGACTTACCGTCAACCTGTCGGAGTTAACTGTTCTCGCGGTTGCAATGGTTCCGTTGTCGTTCTGGGTGCTGTGGCGCACACGGTTCGGCCTGCGTCTGCGTTCATCTGGTGAAGCGCCGTCGGCCGCCGAGAGCCTCGGCGTCAAGGTGAATCGGCTCCGGTATGCCGGTCTGCTGATCAGCGGCGGTCTTGCCGGTTTCGGTGGCGCGACGTTGTCTCTCGTCGCCTCGTCGTACTACCGGCAGGGTCAGACCGAGGGTCGTGGCTTTATCGGCATGGCCTCGGTGATTTTCGGCAACTGGCGTCCACTCGGTATCGCTGGCGGTGCGGCGGTGTTCGGTTACTCCGACGGCGTCAAGTTGGTCGCGGGCAAGAGTCTTCCGGCGCTATTCCTGTTCGTCACGCTTGTCGCCGGCCTGATGATCATCATCGGGCTTCTCCGCAAGAAAATGATCAGCGTCATCGCCGCTGCGGTCACCGGCGGATTGTTCTTCATCGCCTATCTCGAGGTGGACGAAGTTCCAGAGTCACTCACGCATGCGGTGCCGTACGTTGCGACACTGGTGGTTCTTGCCACGGCAACGAAACGTCTGCGACCACCCGCGCAGGCCGGCATCAAGTACCGACCAGGCGAGGGTCACTAGCTCGCCAGTTTTCAGCTGCGTTTGTTCGTTCCCGCACGGTATGCGTGCGGCAGCGAACAAACGCTGGCGTTCAGCTCGTAAGTTCGGCGATTGCCTGTACTTCAATACCGCCGCGCGGGCGTTGCGTCAGCGTGACCCGCACGTGCTTGGGTTTGGCGGAGTGCATGACCTCACCGGCGATCTCCGCTGCCATCGCCTCGGCGAACACAGCACGATCGCGGAAGCCCCAGAGATACAGTTTCAGGCTCTTCGACTCGATGCACCACTGATCGGGCGTGTACTCGATGACGACAGTTGAGAGATCGGGCTGTTCCGTCACCGGACACATCGAGTTCAACTCTTCGTTGGTGAATCGGACCTGAGTGACGTTGGCCGGCGCGGCGAACACCTCGACATGCTCGACGGCATGGCGCACGGTTCCGCCGAGGATGGTCAGGTGCTCCGTTTCGATGTTCATATGGCCAGGTTATTGGTTCTCGGTCTAGGCGCATACGCTGTGTGAATGGGCCGCATCCTCGACGACAAGCAGATCGAGGATTTCGATCGCGATGGCTACCTGGTTGTCGAGGATTTCGCCAGTCGCGAGTCCTGCGCCGCGTTAAAGGCTGCCGCCGAGGAAATCGTCGACAAGTTCCGTCCGCCGTCGCGGCCGAGTGTCTTCCGCACCGACGAACAGACTCGCGTGAGCGACCGTCAATTCTTGGAATCGGGCGGTCGCGTGTCGTGTTTCTTCGAGGCTGGGGCGTTCGCCGCCGATGGCACGTTGCGCCGTGAGAAGTCGCTGAGCATCAACAAGATCGGGCACGCGCTCCACGACCTGAACCCCGAGTTCGAGCGCTTCACGTATACACCGGAGCTTGCCGGTGTCGCCGTCGACATCGGTCTAATTGATGCGCTTGCGCTGCAGAGCATGTACATCTTCAAGCAGCCACTCATCGGCGGCGAGGTCGGCTGTCACCAGGACGCAACGTTTCTTTACACCGATCCGATCACCGTTACCGGCTTTTGGTTTGCCATCGAGGACGCGACGCTCGAGAACGGCTGCATGTGGGCGGCACCTGGCGGTCATCGGACTGCACTGCGCAAGTTGTTCAAGCGTGCGGGGACCGCCGTGCGCGACGATTCCGGCGGAACAGAGTTCGCCGAACTCGACCCCACTCCGTTGCCTGCGCCCGACGACCTGATTCCGATCGAAGTGCCTGCCGGCACGTTGGTGGTGCTGCACGGTCTGTTGCCACATTGGAGCGACGTCAACCGTTCACCGAACAGTCGCCACGCCTACAGCGTGCATTGCATTTCCGCCGCCGCTGAGTATCCGTCGTGGAACTGGCTGCAACGACCGGCAAGCATGCCACTGCGACCGCTCGCGGCATGAATATTCTGACGCTGCCGAAGGTGCTGCTGCACGACCACCTCGACGGTGGTCTGCGCCCGGCGACGGTGATCGAGCTCGCTCAAGAATACGGCTACAAGAAACTGCCGTCGCACGATGTCGGCGAACTTGCGACGTGGTTCAACCGCGGCGCCAAGCGCAACGACCTCGTGCTGTACCTCGAGACGTTCGCCCACACGGTGGGCGTGATGCAGAACCGCGATGCGATCGAGCGGGTTAGTTACGAGTGCGCGGTCGATCTCGCCGCCGATGGCGTCGTGTACGCCGAGGTGCGCATGGCTCCCGAGTTGTGTACCGAGAAGGGCCTCACCCTCGACGCAGTCGTGGAGGCGATTCTCGACGGCTTCCGACGCGGCGCCGCCGGGACCGACCTGACGATTTATCTCATCTGCTCGGCAATGCGCACGGCGGCGCGTAGTCGCGAGATCGCCGAGCTGGCTGTCCGTTGGCGCGACGCCGGCTGTGTCGGGTTCGACATCGCCGGCGAAGAGGCCGGCTACCCGCCGACTCGCCATCTCGACGCGTTCCACTACGTGCAGAGCGAGAACTTCCACACCACCATCCATGCCGGCGAGGCGTTCGGCCTGCCCAGCATCTGGGAAGCCGTGCAGTTCTGCGGTGCCGAACGACTGGGTCATGGCGTGCGCATCGTGGATGACATCAAGGGCAGCGAAGGCGAAGAACAGCTCGGCCGGCTGGCCGCGTTCGTGCGCGATCGGCGCATTCCTCTCGAGCTGTGTCCCACTAGCAACGTCGGTACCGGGGTGTGTGCGAACGTCGCCGAGCATCCGATCGGCATGCTGAAGCGTCTGCGCTTCCGCGTCACACTCAACACCGACAATCGCTTGATGAGCGCAACCTCGATGACCTACGAAATGGAGCAGCTGCGCGACGCGTTTGGATGGGGCATCGACGACTTCGAATGGATCACGCTCAACGGGATGAAAAGTGCGTTCGCCCCATTCCCCGAGCGGTTGAAACTGATCAACGGCGTCATCAAGCCTCGCTACGCCGCCGCCCGCGCCGCAGCCCTCTAATCTGGCGCCATGCCCGTCGAACTGCACGTTGTCGAACATCCACTGATCGCCGATTCGCTGACCCGAGTCCGCGACAAAGACACACCCAACGCGATATTCCGCCAAGAGTTGGAGCGGATCGGCATTCTGCTGATGGCCGAGGCGAGCCGCGGGCTGACCACGCACGCAGTTCGGGTGCAGACTCCACTCACCGAAACCGCTGGTCGACAACTCACGACGCAACCGATCGTCGTGCCCGTGTTGCGCGCCGGTCTTGGGTTTCTCCACGCCGCGCAGGAACTCTTGCCGAACGCCGACGTCGGCTTCATCGGCGTTGCGCGCGACGAAAACACGCACATGCCCAAGCCATACGTCAACAAGCTGCCGCAAAACCTCGCCGGTCGGCAGTGCATCGTGCTCGACCCCATGCTCGCAACCGGTGGATCGCTTGAGCACACGTGCCGACTGTTAGTCGAGCGCGGAGCGACCGGCACGATCATCGTCGTCTGCGTACTGGCAGCACCGGAAGGAATCGAGTTGCTACGTAAGACCGACCTCGACCTGTCCGTCTACACCGCATCGCTCGACGAACGGTTGAACGACACCGCCTTCATCGTCCCCGGTCTCGGCGACGCCGGCGATCGCCAATTCGGCTCCCCCGCCTAGCTCGATTTCCTCCGCGTTTGTTCGCTCATGCACGCATACCGCGCGGCAGCGAACAAACACTTCAGATGAGGAGGGCGGCGAGGGCTTCGAGGAAGGGGGCGGGGTCGATGCCGATTCCTTCGCCGTAGAGCTTGACCTTCGGTTCGGTACCGCTCGGCCGCACTTGCACACGCAACTCTTCACCTAACTGCAGTCGCAGCAAGCCTGCTTCTTCGAACCAGCGCGTCGCGGTCACGTCGCGGTCGCCGATCTTGGTCGGCGGTGTCGCGCGCAGCCGTGCGACGGCCGCGGCGCCCTGCGCGGGCGGCATATGCACCGAGCTGTCCGACATGATGTGCTTGCCATATGTGTCGGCGATCGCATCGAGTCGATCCTGCAGCGTCACGCCCTCGGCCGCGGCCAACGCGGCGACCTCAGCCATCAGCACGGCGGCGGTGATGCCGTCCTTGTCCAGCGGTTGACCGCACACGAGATAGCCGAGCGCTTGCTCGTAACCGAACACGAAGCGACGTGTCGGATGCGCCAACACGGTGTGGGCTATCCACTTGAAGCCAGTAAACGTCTCTTCGCACGTCACGCCGTGCGCGGCAGCCATTCGCGACAGCAGCGACGACGACACGAGTGTTGTCACGACCATGCGATCGCCACCCGACGTGTGACGCAAGATGTGGTCGGCGAGCAACCATCCGATCTCGTCGCCGCCGAGTCGACGCCAACCACCCTCGGCCTTTGGGATCGCGGCGCCGAGCCGATCGGCATCGGGATCGTTGGCCAGCGCGAGATGCGCGTTCACCGCAGCGGCGCGTGCCATCAGCAGATCCATCGCGCCGGGTTCTTCTGGATTCGGGAACGGCACGGTAGGAAAGGTTCCGTCGGGTTGTTGCTGCTCGGCCACCACCGCGGGCGCGGGTAGCCCGGCGCGATCGAAGGCGGCGAGCAGGGGTGTGCCCCCAACACCGTGCATTGCGGTGTACGCGACCTGCACGCCGACAACATCGGGACGTAGGCGGATGGTT
>JANWKM010000085.1 GCA_025451395.1 Ilumatobacteraceae bacterium | reverse complement strand
GGCGCGTGGCTCGGCTGAGCTGATGCGATGACCAAGGACGACGTAGCCAACGACCGTCACGGCGTTGGCTACGTCGGCCTCGGCAATCTCGGAGTTCATCTCGCTGGCAGTTTGTTGCGCGCAGGTCATGGCATCGTCGTCAGCGACCTCAACCGCGATGCAGCGGTACCGCTGATCGCTGCGGGGGCTCGTTGGGCCGACACCGCGCAAGAGGTGGCGGCACAGTGTGACGTTGTGTTCACGTGCTTGCCTTCGCCACCTGCTGTCGATGCAGTCGTCGCCGGGCCGAACGGTGTGCTTGCCGGTTTGCGAGCGGGCGGCACGTGGATCGATGACAGCACCAACGATCGTGGTGAGACGCTGCGACTCGCGGCGCTAGCGCACGAACGCGGTGTGCGCGTGCTCGAGGCGCCAGTCACTGGTGGCGTCCACAAAGCGGCTGCAGGCGAGATCACGGTGTTGGTCGGTGGCGACGAGGGCTTATACCGCGAGCACGCGCAGCTACTGGCTGCGATCGGCGACCCGGTGCTGTACATAGGTCCGTTGGGCAGCGCGGCCGTCATCAAGGTGATCACCAACATGCTTGCGTTCATCAATCTCGTGTCGGTTGGTGAGGCGCTGATGCTCGCCAAACGCAGCGGCCTCGACCTGAGCAAAGCCTTCCAGGCGATCGCCAACAGTTCGGGCAACAGTTTCGTGCACGAGACCGAGGGCCAGCTGATCCTGAACGGCAGCTACAACGTCGGCTTCACGATGGACCTTGCCTGCAAGGACCTGGGCTTCGCAATGCAATTCGGCCGGGACTTGGGCGTTCCTCTCGACCTTGCCGGTTTGACCGAGCAGACTTTCCTGCGTGCCCGCTCGCAGTACGGTGGGGGTGCGTGGTCGACGCAGGTCGTCAAGCTGTTGGAGGACGAAATGAACACAGACCTACGAGCTCCCGGATTTCCGCCAAGTTTGACAGGAGGTTGCTGACGTGAAGGAGAAGAAGGTCCGGCGCCATCTCGCGGCCGCGTTTCGTTGGACCGCGCGACTGAACATGCACGAGGCGGTCGCCAATCACTTCAGCGCGGCGGTGTCCGACGACGGCAGCAAGTTCCTGCTGAATCCGGTAGGTCGTCACTTCTCTCGCATCAAGGCCAGCGACCTGCAGTTGCGCGACGCGAGCAAGGCCGGCACGTCCGAGGCCGATCCGGCGGCCGACCGCACGGCGTGGTACCTGCACGCGCACCTGCACCAGCGGGTGCCCCGCGCGCGAGTGGTGATGCACACGCACATGCCGTATGCGACCGCGCTGGCGTGCCTGAAAGATTTCCACTTCTTAATGCTCGACCAAAACGCGTGTCGCTTTTACAACCGCGTCGGGTACGACCGCGACTACGCAGGCATGTTCGTCGACGACTCGGAAGGCGAGCGCGTCGCTCGCTTGTTGGGCGACAACAACAGCGTGCTGTTTCTCGGTAACCACGGTGTGTTGGTGATCGGCGCCACCGTCGCCGATGCATTCGACGAGTTGTATTACCTGGAGCAGGCATGCAAGGTGCAGGTGCTGGCGTTGTCGACCGGTCGCCCGCTCTCGGTGCTGGAAGATGAGGTCGCGGCCATGACGTGTAAGCAGTGGATCGAGTGCCCTGCCGCTGATGCACACTTCGGCGAGTTGCTCAAGATTCTCGACGACGAAGATCCCGAGTACGCCTCGTGACAAGAGCTGCCGTGTGCCGTGAATTCGGCGCGCCATTGCAGATCGAAGACATCGAGATAGCGGCGGCCGGACCGGGTGAGGTGCGAGTGAAGATGGTGGCGACTGCGATCTGTCACAGCGACATCACCTATGCCGATGGTGGCTGGGGTGGCACGTTGCCCGCCGTGTACGGCCACGAGGGTGCCGGGGTGGTCGAGAGCGTTGGCCCGGGTGTCTCGTCGGTGGCGGTGGGTGATCACGTCGTCGTCACGCTGATCCGTTCGTGTGGTCACTGTCACGGTTGCACGATGGGGATGCCCGTCACCTGCGATACAAAGTTCCCGCTCGACGAGAACACGCCGATGCACGACGCATCGGGTGCACCGTTGGTGCACGGCATGCGCACTGGCGCGTTCGCCGAGACCACGGTCGTGCATCAGTCTCAGGTCGTTCGCGTTCCAGCCGAGCTACCACTCGATGTGGCCTCGCTGCTCGCGTGCGGTGTCATCACCGGTGTTGGTGCCGTGTCGAATACGGCTCGCGTCGAGATGGGCAGCGATGTTGTGGTGTTCGGGTGCGGGGGAGTTGGCCTCAACAGTGTGCAGGGTGCGCGGCTGGCTGGGGCGCGCACGATCGTGGCGATAGATCTCGCCGATTCGAAGCTGAAGGCCGCCCGCGAATTCGGCGCGACGCATACGTTGAACGCACGCGCCGACGATGTGGTCGCGCAGGTGAAAGCAATCACCGACGGTCGCGGCGCCGATTATGTGTTCGTCACCGTCGGCGCCAAGCCCGCGTACGACGCCTCATACGCACTACTCGCCAAGGGTGGCGCGGTCGTATTGGTCGGTATGCCGCCGACGGGCGTGATGAGCGAGATCGATCCGTCGGAGATGGCGTCGTACAGCCAACGCATCCTGGGTTCCAAGATGGGCGCCAGCCGCATCGCCATCGACATTCCTCACCTCGTCACCCTGTATCAGCAGGGTCGGTTGAAGCTCGACGAGTTGATCTCCGGCCGCTACCCCCTCGAGCAGATCAACGAGGCGATGGCCTCGGTGAAATCCGGCGAAGCCCTCCGCAACGTGATCGTCTTCTGATGCGCATGTCCGAGGGTTTGCTCCCGTCCGAGGGCTATGTGCCCGAATCCGGGTGCATAGCCCTCGAACTGCACGTAACCCTCGGACCAAGACCATGAAGGTGGTCGATGTTCGGACGTTCGTGGTGGGGAATCCTCCGCCGCGGTTTGGTGGTCGCTACTTCATCTTCGTCAAGCTGACGACCGACTCCGGGATTACCGGCATCGGCGAGGTGTATACGGCGACCGTTTCGCCACAGATCGTGACGACGATCATCGAAGAGGTGGCCGCACGCCACGTCATCGGCCACGACCCGTTTCACATCGAGGCGATGTGGCGCGAGGTGTACGGCCGCGGCTATTCGTTGCGACCCGACCTGACGCTCGGCGGTGTCGTCAGCGGTCTCGAGATGGCGTGCTGGGACATCATCGGCAAAGAGTGCAACAAGCCGGTGTACGAACTCCTCGGTGGCCGCGTGCACGAGACATTGCGCGCCTACACATATCTGTACCCGCCGCGCGATGTCGACGTCTACGCCTCGACGCATCCCGTGTACACCGAGCCAGCGGCAGCGGCGGCGGCGGCGGTGTCGGAAGTAGAGCGCGGGTTCACCGCTGTGAAGCTCGACCCGGCCGGGCGCTACAGCGTGTACGACGGACGACAACCGTTCCTCGACGAGACCGAGCTAGCTGTCGCGATGCTCAAGGCAATTCGCGAAGCGGTCGGTACGCGCGCCGACATCTTGGTCGGCACACATGGACAGTTCACCGCTGCCGGCGCTATTCGCTTCGCGCGCCGCCTCGAGCCGTTCGATCCGCTCTGGTTCGAAGAACCGACGCCACCCGATCGCTACGAGGAGATGGGCGTCGTCGCACGCGGCACGTCGATTCCGATCTCGGCTGGCGAGCGACTGACCAGCAAGTACGAGTTCGCCAAGTTGCTCGCTGCTGGTGGAGCGTCGATCCTGCAGCCCAACCTCGGTCGCTGTGGCGGAATCCTGGAGGGCAAGAAGATCGCGACCCTCGCCGAGGTTCACGGCGCGCTGATTGCACCGCACCTGTATTGCGGACCGGTCGTCGCCGCGGCAAACATCCAACTCGCTACCTGCTCACCCAACTTCCTCGTCTTGGAGAGCATTCAAGACATGGGCGGCTTCCACGCCGATCTGTTGGTGAAGCCGCTGCAGTTTGACAACGGCCGCATCGTTCCGCCAACTGATCCCGGCCTCGGCGTCGAGCTGAACGAATCGGTCGCGCTGGCGCATCCGTACACCGGCGGCGAGCTCCATCTGGAGATGCGCGAACGACCGGTAACCTGAAGTCGTCGAGAGGAGGTCAGATGACTGAGTGTCGGATTTGTGGCAACGTCATCCGTGACGACGAAGATGTGGTCGACGTCGGCGGCACCGTTGTGCACGACCAGTGTGCCGGTCCTCACGATCAGCGGCCCCGCCACAAGATGGGTCTGTGGGCCGCGATGGGCGCGCAGGGCCAAATGGCGATGGGCCCCGTGCAGCTCCCCGACGATTCAGCTTGACCTAGACGGTCAGCACGATCTTGCCGACGTGACGCTTGGCGAGGAACGACTCTTGGGCGGCGACGATTTCGGCGAGCGGAAAGACTTCAGCGATCAACGGCTTGACGGCACCGCTCTCGATGTGCTGCACGAGGCGGGCGAAGACTCCTTCGTCGAGCGCCGTGCACCCCAGCAACATCAAATCCTTTAGGTAGAGCGTGCGCAGATCGAGAGTCACGTTCGGATCGGCGATCGCGCCTGCTGTCGCGTAACGACCGCCAGGACGTAGCAACGACAGCAGCGATGGCCACGCGGCACCGCCAACAACGTCGAACACCGCGTCGAAGGTATCGGTACCGAATGTGCTGGCCAGGTCGGCATCGCGATCGACAACGTCGGCCGCGCCAAGCCCTCGTACCGCGGCGTGCTTGTCGGTGCCCGCGATAGCCGCGACCGTTGCGCCGCGGGCCAACGCCAACTGAAGCGCCGCCGAGCCGACACCTCCGGACGCGCCGGTGATCAGCACGTGTTCGCCGCCGACAACGTGTGCTCGCGTCAGCATGTTCTCCGCCGTGGAGTACGAGCAAGGGAACGAGGCAAGCTCGATGTCGCTGAGCGTGCTGCTCACGGTGTGCGCGTACCGCGCTGGAACCACCGCGAACTCGGCAAACGCGCCGTCAACCTCTGAACCGAAGAACTGAGTAGACCCGCCGGCCGCGCGCCAGCACGGCTCGACGATCACACGCTCGCCAACGCGAGTCTCGAGAACCTCGGCGCCAACCGCGACTAGGTGTCCGCACGCGTCGATGCCCTGGACGCGCGGGAACTGGAACGAGCCCGACCATCCTCCGCCGGCGTACCAACCGACTCGAGTGTTGATATCCGTGTTGTTGACGGCCGCAGCCGAAATCTGAATCAACACCTCGCCAGCGGCGGGCGCCGGCACAGGAACATCGTCGCGAAATGAAAGGCACTCGTAGCCACCGTGGCCGGTCAACAGCACCGCGCGCATGTCGTTCACTTTGCAGTGCTCACT
>JANWKM010000084.1 GCA_025451395.1 Ilumatobacteraceae bacterium | reverse complement strand
GCCTCGCCAAGTTGTCGGGTGGCGTTGCCGTGTTGAAGGTCGGTGCCGCCACTGAGGTGGAACTGAAGGAGAAGAAGCACCGCATCGAAGACGCGGTCAGCACCACCAAGGCTGCCATCGAAGAGGGCGTTGTGCCCGGGGGTGGCGTCGCGCTGATTCGTGCGCAGGCCGCGGTGATCGCGGTGGCCGACAAGTTGACCGGCGACGAAGCCACTGGCGCTCGGATGGTGGCCAAGGCACTCGAAGCTCCGCTGAAGCAGATCGCCGAGAACGCCGGCATGGAAGGTGGCGTTGTTGTCGAGCGGGTCAAGGGCCTGAAAGGCAGCGAGGGCCTCAACGCCGCAACCGGCGTTTATGAGGATCTCGTCAAGCTGGGCATCATCGATGCTGCCAAAGTGACCCGTTCGGCGCTGCAGAACGCAGCCTCGATTGCGGCACTTTTCCTGACGACCGAAGCTGTTGTGGCCGATAAGCCCGAAAAGGACTCCGGCGGCGGCATGCCCGGCGGCGGCATGGAAGATTACTAAAAACACCCTCAGCCAAAAGACTCTGTAACCAATCAGCAGTTTGCGGACATCTACAGGTGGGTAACCCAATCCCTGGAGTGGCTGTTGATCGTGACATCAGAACGCGAGGAACGACTTAGCGTTCTCTTCCGCGCCTATGTGGCCCGAGTCCGCGGGTACGTGCGCACGTTGGCCGCCCCCGACGACGTCGACGACATCGTCGCCGCGACGTTCCGCACCGCGTGGTTGCGGCTCGACGACATACCACCGCTGGCACAGCGCGGCTGGTTGTTCGGCGTTGTCCGAAATCACGTGCACAACAGTGTCCGAGCCGAGGTGCGCAGAGTTGCGGTTATCGACGCGTTACTCGCGTTTCGACCAGCCGGCGAAGTCACGATGTTCGGCGGCAGCCTCGACCCGGTCGACATGGCTCCTCTGCTGGACGCCTTGCGACTGTTGAGCGAGGAAGAGCGCGAGATTCTGCAATTGAAGGCTTGGTACGACATGGACACGGTCGAGATCGCCGAGGTCTTGGGCATCAAGCCCAATGCGGCGAAGGTGCGACTGCACCGTGCCCGCGGCCGGCTCAACGAGTTCCGAGACATCTACGCAACTCACGAGGTGATGAGCCATGAATGACCAAGACCTCTTCGTGGTGCTCGTGGCCGCCAACCCAGTGCCGACATTGGAGCGATCCGAGTATGGCGACGAGGCGATGCTGGCCAGAATCCTCACGGCGGGAAAGCCCAACCGGCTCAACTCGCCACCAATCCGACGCGGCTGGGTGATCGGCGGCATTTCGGTGATGATGATCGTGGCTGCAGCCTTTGCCGTGCTGCGTCACGAAGCACCGGACGATTCGACGTTGTTCCTGTGTTACAGCGAGCGATCGGCCGACCCGGCAAACCAAGTCGCACTAGCCAGCGGCGATCCGATCAAGGCATGCCGAGAGGTGTGGGAATCGGGGCAGTTTGGTGCCAGCAGCGTGCCGCCGCTCACGGCTTGCATCACCGGCGACGGATTCATTGCCGTCATGCCCGGCGGCGACCAGGCCTGCGTCGATCTCGGGTTCTCGCTGTGGCGCGGTTCGTTCGACGACAACGAACAAGCCGCGAACGATTTCCGACAGGAGGTGGGGCGCTCGCTCGGTTCCACCTGCTATTCGGCGCAAGAGGGCCAGCAGGTCGTTGCGGCGTTGCTCGACGACTACGGCCTCGGGGGTTGGACGATCGTCGGCAACGACGACTGGACCGACGCGTTCCCGTGCACAGCGGGCGGAGTCGATGTCGGGTCCAAGACAGTCACGCTCGGCAGGCGAGAGAGATTCCCCCAAGATTCCAACCCGAAAGGAACATGAAATGAAAAGTGCAATTCGATTGCTAGCCGTAATGATCTCCGTCTCCACGGCGAGCGCCATTGTGATCGGCGCACCCGCGTCGGCGGCTGGCGACAAGACTTCCACCAAGGCCTGGTTCGGTGATCACTGGATCGACATGGCCAAGGGATGGGAGTCGGCGACCGCGTGCGCCGTCAATGATTCCGTCGCCGTCTGTTTTGCAACCGAGGGCGAAATGGATTCCTACCTCGCTTCAACGGGTGCCGCGGTCACTTCCGGCGCAGCGACTGCCGGTGTGTGTTCAACGTCGATGCGGTTGTACGACGGCGCGTCCTACACCGGCAACGTTCTCTGGCTGTCGACGCAGTGGACATACCTCAACTTGTCGAACTTCGGATTCGACAACCGCACGACGAGTTACAAGGTTGGGGCGTGTGTGAGCTACTTCTACTCGGGTGCTTCCGGCGGCGGGTCGTTGTACCCGACTGGCTTCACGGGAGCGTTCGACCAATACCCAACAATGCTCGTGGGCTGGAACAACGTTGTGTCCTGCGTCTATATGAACTAACGCTGCTGTGACACACAACTCCAGATAAGACGCTTGTCGGCTCACGCGCCGTGCGCGTGGGCCGATGAACGGTTATGAGTATTCAAGCCCCCTGGCTGCCCGAGGCAGCTCCGCGAGTAGCGGCCCCACTGGCACCGCCGCCGCCGAATCCGTTTGCGCGCGCCGTGCTGAACGGTTTTAACCCGCCAACAAAGAGTCCCCGAAAGCGGCATTTTCCGTGGGTGCCACTGCTGATGGTCATCCTGTTGGTCGGCGCGGCAGGCGCCGCATACAAGTACGTCTTAATCGCGGCCAAGCCCCAACCTTTCCTTGTCCAAACCGAAGCCTTCCGCTTCACGTTCCCGGATACGCCGACGATCGAACCGCTCCAGGCGGGTGCAGTCACCGGCACGCAATGGATCGCCGAGTCGGGCCGACTGTCGGCCGTCGCGTGGAACTTCGGCGCTCCCCTCGATGACGCTCAGCAGCAGCTCATGTTCGACCGTGCCATTGCCGGCGGAGCCAACGCGATCACCGGAACAGTCACTAGCGATACGTGGTCGACCACGAACGGTGTATACCGACGCGACACCATCATCGCGATCCCTGAGGGAATGATCCACATGATCAGTTTCGGCAAAGGAGCGTGGATGGTCCTCTTCGGCTGGGGACCTACTTCTGGGTCCGACACCCCACGGGGGCTCACGGACGTTGTTGCCACTTTCAGCTTTGTTTGAGCGCACTTTCTGCCGATGAATTACTTGATGAGTGATCAACAGCAATCCGCCGCGCCCACACTTTCTCCAACCCCCTGGCTCCCAGACACCACACCGCGGGTAGCAGCCCCAACTCGACCGACGGCGACGGCAACGCCCAAATCGGGCAGGCGCGCGATCAAAGGATTCAATCCCCCTACCCATGTCAAGCGCCGGCGACGGTTTCCTGTGGTGGCCCTTGTGATGGTCATCCTGCTGGCCGGCGCCGGTTTTGCGGCGTACAAGCACCTCACAAAGGCGGACAAGGCAGATAGCTCGAGCGACTCGGGCGAGGTTGTACAAGGACTCGCCGTTCAAACGGAAGCGTTCAGCTTCCTCTTGCCGGAAGCCCCGGCGGTCGAGCCGCTCGCCAACGTCGTCATCGGCATCCAAACTTCGGGAACACAGTGGACGGTCGAGTCGGGCACCTACCACCTGCAGGTAGTGGCCCTCAACTTTGGAGTCGCCCTCGACGAACCCACGCAGCAGGCCGCCTTCGACGAAGTGATCAACGGCAGAACCACGCAGGCCACCGGAACGATCCTCAGCGATACGTGGATTCTGGACGGTGGCGTGTACCAACGCGACACCATCGTTGCCGTCCCTGGCGGGATGATGCACATGAAGAGCTACGGCAAGGGAGCCTGGGCTGTGTTCATGTTCGCACCCAGTAGCGGAACCGACCGGCCGCCGGGCTTCACGGAATTCATTACCAGCTTCATTTTCGTCTGACGTAGGCGACGAGATCCACCAGCGGTCGCGGCATTTCATCCACTGCGAGCGCGCTGGCGAGGAGCTGGGCGTAACGAGCCTTCCGGCCCGAGCGTGAACCGATGAAGCGGTGAAGGTGCTGCTCGACACTGCGGCGCCGGTGGAACGGCATTTGTTGCAACCTTCGAAGTGACTGCAGCTCGCCCTCGTTCTCGATGATCGCTTCTACACGTGCCGACCCGAGAGCGCGGATCAGTTCGGATTCCAGGTCTCGATCGCAGACGAAGAAACCCTCGGTTGTCAGCCCTACCCGTTCGAGGCTGCGGGCGAACAGCGGCGCCTCGCCAACATCGCACAGGCCCGCGAGCCGCGCATTGCGTCCGTCGGGACCGTACGTCTGCAGAAAGCGGCCGATGTTCGTGGCACCACCCATCGCCACGACTTGCACACCAGCGCCCAGCAAGTCAACGCCACATTTCGGCGCAGCAGCCGCGATCGCGAAGCTGTCGCTCATCCCCTCGACGAGTACGACGGTCGAGGGGTCCTCACCCACCTGCAACGGCGGGAATGATGCTGACCGTTTCGCCGGCCGGCACCGCGGTTTGCAAACCGTTGAGGTAGCGCACATCGTCGTCGGCGACGAACAGGTTGACGAACTTGCGCAGCTCGCCCGACTCGTCGAGCAGCCGATCGCGAAAACCGGGGTGCGCGCTCTCGAGGTTGTTGATCACATCGGCAAGGTTCTTGCCTTCGACCTGCACTTGTGCCGCACCACCCGTCATCGGACGCAGTGTGGCGGGGATTCGAACGGTGACAGCCATGGGGCAAAACTGTACCGCCGCCTCGCCGTAGCCTGACCGGAATGCGGGTGCTGGCGGCCGTCGACAAGTTCAAAGGCACTGCCAGCGGCGCGCAAGTTGCGACGGCGATCGGCCACGCATGTTGGGAGCTGGGGCACGAGTGCGTGGAGCTGCCTTTTGCCGATGGTGGCGAGGGCACGTTGGAAGCGCTCGGCGGTGCCAACCGCACCAGCACCGTCACCGGCCCACTCGGCGATCTGGTGCAAGCGCAATGGCGGTATCACCGCGGCACGGCCGTCATCGAAATGGCGCAAGCATCGGGACTCACGTTGGTCGGCGGCGCGGCTGGCAACGACGCGATCGCAGCGACGACAACCGGCACCGGCGAACTGATCGACCAGGCACTCGACCTTGGAGCCACAAAGATCGTCGTCTGCGTCGGAGGTTCGGCGACCACCGACGGCGGACTGGGATGCGTGCGCGCGATCACATCACCGCATCGGCTGCGCAAGGTGCAATTGTTAGTGGCGTGCGACGTGCAAACACTGTTCGTCGATGCCGCGCCGGTATTCGGGCCGCAGAAGGGTGCTACTCCCGCGCAGGTCGAGTTGTTGCGCGGCCGTTTGAATCGATTGGCGCAGATGTATCAACAAGAATTCGGCGTCGACGTGCGCAACATTCCGGGCACCGGCGCGGCCGGCGGTCTCGCCGGTGGACTGGTCGCAGTCGGCGGTCACCTGCACCCAGGTTTCGAACTCGTCGCCGACGAACTCGAATTGCATGAGCACATCGTGCAATCCGAGGTGGTGATCACGGGCGAGGGCTACCTCGACGAGCCGAGCTTCGAGGGCAAGGTCGTCGGTGGAGTGCAGGCGATGTGCACGCTGGCCGATCGTCCCGTCGCCGCTGTTGTCGGCGACGCCTCACCCGACGTCGCAGGTCGTATTCGCCATCGCACACTGGTCGCCGACCACGGCATCGAGCGCGCGCTACGCGAACCGCTGTGGTGCATCGAGCATTCGGCCGAGGCGCTGTTGCGCGAGTTGTTGACCGGTTAGGTGGACGGCGGACTGGTCGGTGCGGCCGTGACGCCGGTCTCTTCCTGGCCCGCGATCTGAGCAAGCGTCTTGCCAGCCAAGTCGTCGCCGAGCAACACGATCACCGAGCTGCCTGGTGCCCAGGTGCCCAGCGTCAACGCCGGCACGATCGCTCCACTCGACTCGATCGCGGCATTGGCGAGCAACAGCGAAACCGTCTGTGCCACGGGCAACGCATTCGGATCGTCGGGGTTATAGAGGATCTTGGTGATCGGCAAATCGATGGTGCCGGTGTCGGGTTCCACCGTTGTGAAACCTTCTGCCACGAGTGCGTTGCTCAGGTTGCGCGCCACGCCTTCTTGGTTGCTGCAGTTGACCACCTGCACGGAGGTGCCGATCTTCACGATCCCCGTCGTGGTCGGCGTGACGGGTGCTGTGGAGATGGTGGTCTCGCCGGGCAAGGTGACGTCGGTCGGTGCGACTGTTCCCGGATCGACGCTGCTGGTCTCGCCCGCATCGTTGACCTTGCGCAGGATGAAGAAGGCCAGCAACACAGCGATCGCCGTGACCACAATCGCGATCGTGCTGCCCATCGGCGCACCGCTACTAGACCGGCTTGGCGGACGTGCGGTGGTCGTGCGAACGCCACCAGTACCACCGTTGTCGTAGCTCATCTTGACCCCCTGGTTAGCCCTGTTCGCCGGCGGCTGTGCCATCGATCAGTGCCCGACGACGGCGCTCGCGCTGACGGCGCAGGCGGCGAACCACCAGCGGATCTGCGACCAATGCCGCCGGATGATCGATCACCCGGTTGAGTTCCAGATTGTACTCCTCCACCGAACATGTGAATCTCGCGCGTATAGCCAGGTGGCGGTCCTCGTCGAGCGTGAACCAGTTCGCCTCGAAGGCGATGATGGCCAACTCTCGTTCGGTGAGCGGTTCGTTCGATTCGTAGGGAGTATCAATAGTCATAATCCCACCAGCCTGCCCGGTTGTGATTGTGATTGCCAAGCATCGCACATATGTTCGGGGAAGGCTAGTGCAACACGTTGGCTAGCGTGACGCGCCATGCCACAGCAACGCCCGTTCATGATCGGCGTTGCCGGTGGCACGTGTTCGGGAAAGACGACCGTCAGCGAGCGCCTCGCCGAGTTGGCCGGCGACGACGCGCTGGCGCTGATCAAGCTCGACTCGTATTACGTCGCGCTCAGCCACCTGCCGCTCGAGGAAAGAGCGAAGTTCAACTACGACCATCCCGACGCGTTTGATTGGCATTTGCTCAACGATCACCTGGACATGCTCGCGAAGGGTGAGCCAGTTCCGGTTCCGATCTACGACTTCACCATCTACGACCGCACACCCAACGTACGAATGCTGCACTCAGCGCGCATCGTCGTTGTCGAAGGCATCCTGGTCTTGTGGGAGCCGACACTGCGCGAGCGTTTCGACCTCAAGTTGTACCTCGACACGGACGCCGACTTGCGTTTTATCCGCCGCTTGCAACGCGACGTCGCCGAACGCGGGCGCACACCGGACAGCATCATTGCTCAATATTTGGAAACGGTGCGCCCGAGCCACGAACAGTTCATCGAGCCGAGCAAGCGCTACGCCGACGTGATCCTTCCACGTGGCGGGTTGAACGAGCCCGCAATCGATGTGCTGCGCGCCCGCATTCGCGAACTCGCCGTCTTCGAATAGCCCGCGCCCGTAGAATCGACCAGTCGCCGGGTTAGCTCAGTGGTAGAGCAACCGCCTTGTAAGCGGTAGGTCAAGGGTTCAACCCCCTTACCCGGCTCGCGGTTTTCATCCGAGGGTTTGCTACCGTCCGAGTGTTTCGTACCGGAAAACAGGCATGAAACCCTCGGATCAGGGGACGGAGCCGCGTGGAACCACCCACTCCGTTCGTTGGCCGGTCATCGCGGAGATCAGGTCGAAGTCTGCGTCGTAGTGCACAACCGTCAGGCGATGCCGCTCGGCTACCGCAGCGACGAGCAGATCGGGAAGGGGCACCGTTCGCATCGAGCCCGTGCGCCAAAGTTGCTGTTGCACGTCGAGAACCCGCTGCCAATCGATGTCCTCGATCGCCAGCCACTCGTAGCTCACGCTTCGGTCACGCCGTACATCGTCGTATTCGGCAGGTGAACGGGTGGACCAGAGCATCTCGAACTCGACCACGGCGCATGTCGCGACAAGTCCAGCTTGAATGCGCGGTTTCAGGACGTCCGCCACCGGTGACAGATGAACCCTCGTCAGCGAGCTCTTATCCGTGAGGTAGCGAGCTACCGCAGCCATGCACGCGACATCACGTCAGGATCTCGCAGGTCGGCGAATGCATCAGCCTCCAACCTCTCCAAGTCTCGGCGGCGTGCGGCCTGCGCGATGACTTCCGCAAGAGCCCGATTGACCGTGTCGCGTTTCGTTGTCGTTCCCAGAGCCTCTTGGGCTTGGGCGAGTTGGTGATCGTCAATGTCAATCAGCGTTTTGGTCACGGCGATCTCCTATATATCCGTTTCATGTTAGTAAGTATATACACGGGATCACCCTTCGGCGGCCGCGAAGTGGGGCGTCAGCAGCTCGCGGCGGAGGGCCACGAGCTTCGGCGAGGGTTCGGCGGCCGCCCACGGATCGGCTACAAGTGCACGCTCGTAGCTCTCCCACTCATGGCGAACACCGGCGAGGTCGCCGTTACGCGCCTGCGAACGCATGCGCAGCGCGATCAGCTCCTCGTGACCGGCGAGCACCTTCAACCCCTGACCCGTCGCCCAGAACACGCCCTCAACGTCGCCGAGCGACAGATAGTGATTCGCCAACTCGATCGCCGCGCCGGTGGCCAGCAGTACCAACGACGATGTGATTCCTTCTGCGTCTGGCCACAGGTATCCGGTTCCGGCGAATGGCATGCCCGCGACCAACTCCAAGCCCGGTCGCAGGACATCAATTGCGTCGAGCGCCGGTAGTCCGCGCGCATGCTCGACGCGAGCGGACAACAATTCCGCGTCTGTAACAACGCCGGTGTGCAACGGCAAGTCCTCGGTCAGGGTGCGAGCGACCCATTCCTCACCGTCGGGCGGCGGAACTGCGCGCGCCAATGCCCTACGAGCATCGCTGACCACGTTGGCGAACGTCGCATCTCGAACGTCTAAATCCCACAGCGCCGTGCGCGCCGAGTTGCGAGTCGGGCGACGACGATGCTGGCTGAGCCACACGACCAACTCGAGGGCCTTCGATCGTTCGAACTCAGCGGCAACGTCATCTCGCGAAGTGACATCGACTTGACCAAGAACCCGCACGATGACGGTCCACCCGGCCTCGATGAAACGCGCCGACCTATGCGAGGACGCGCTCGGCACGAGGCTCGGTGTCGTCTGCGATACGACTGCAGCTGCATGTAGCAAATCAGCAACCGCTGCGACATCCGTCGCATCGCAACCGACGGGCGCGAGCCGTAGACCAATCGGTTCAACAATATGGAAGTCGCCTTCGGCGCGCACCTGCCAAGTGGCGCTGTCGACTGCAACGTCGACCATTGCCGCCAGTCCGCGCCCTGGCGAGCACACCGCTGCAAGATGGGCGAGTTCGCCAGTGTCGTGCGGTCCCGCCGCAACCACGATCGCCGGTTCCCATGCCTCTCCACCGACGCCGGTCACGCGCAATCCGAAGGTCGATGTTGTGCAGCTAGCAGCCATCGTGCTGCCCAAGGCCATCACGGCCGCGTCGAGCGCCGCATCCAATGAATCAACCTGCTCGACGCCGTCGTTATCGAGCGTGGCATCGCTGACGCCGACCGTAAAGATGCGAACCGTCTCAAGGAACGGTGACACCGCCAACGACGCCGCTGCATGCCGCAGAATCTCCGTCGAGTGAGGCGATACGACTGACAGCACCCCAATCGCTTCCAGGTCGACGAACAACTCGCCACCCTGGGCGACTCCTCCGAGATGGACGAGCGCTGGACAGGGCTGCGCGCAAAGACGTGCGCGCGTAGCGAGCGACTGCAACGGGGTATCCGCCGACAGTCGCCACGTGTTCGCGTGCAGATCGAGTTGCCAGATTGCATCGCTCGGTGCAGCAGACCCACGAATAAACAAACACACGTCGCCGAGGTCGCCCAGCACCGCCGCGAGCACCACCGCGCCCTGCGCCGCGAGATCGGCCGCAGCCGCACGCAGCGCAATGTCGAGTCTCGCCAATCGCTCCGGCCCAGCCAAGGTTCGCAGCACGATCTCAGTTCGGGTCTGCGCAGCGGTCGGCATCGTTAGACGCGTGCCGACGACCGCGGCGCGCCATTGACGACGACGACGCGATTCGAGCATGCCCACCGCTCCCGCGGACAGCAGTAGTGCCGTTCCGAGCCCGGCGACATACGAGGCG
>JANWKM010000083.1 GCA_025451395.1 Ilumatobacteraceae bacterium | reverse complement strand
GCGCACCGACGACTACGTGCACCACGTGTGCACGGACATGCTCACGGCGGTCGCACCACACGCGCGGTGGATCGACGCGTTTTGCGAAGTCGGGGCGTTCGACGCCGATCAGTGCCGCGCCGTCCTCGCTGCAGGAAAGGCGGCGGGTCTTGGTTGTCGACTGCATGCCAACCAACTCGGGCATGGTCCTGGAGTGCAACTCGCCGTCGAGATGGGCTGTGCGTCCGCTGATCACTGTACGTACCTCAGCGACGACGACATTGCGGCGCTTGCGGCCAGCGACACCGTTGCCACGTTTCTTCCGGCGACGGACTTCAGCACACGTCAGCCGTATCCCGACGCCCGTCGGGCAATCGACGCAGGCGTGAAAGTCGCGCTGGCCACGAACTGCAATCCAGGCAGCAGTTACACGACATCAATGTCGTTCTGTGTCGCACTCGCCGTGCGTGACATGCGCATGACGGCTGACGAGGCGCTAATGGCGGCCACTGTTGGTGGAGCACGCGCCCTGCGGCGCGACGATGTAGGCCGCATTGCACCGGGGATGCGTGCCGATCTGGTCGTGTTGGCGGCACCTTCCTATACGCATCTGGTGTATCGACCCGGTGTTCCGCTGATTGACCGTGTTGTGGAGGCGGGCCAACTAACGACCCGTTAGCGTGCGCTCGTGGCGAGAACACCCGATCTCGAGCGTCGTCAAGAGTTGCTCGATCGGATCGTGCAGTACCTGGCGCAAAACGGGTTGGCGCAGGCAACGTTGCGGCCGATGGCGGCAACGCTCGACGTCAGCATCAATCGCCTGGTGCATCACTTCGGCTCCAAAGAAGAGTTACTGACAGCCGCAGTTGCGCGCGGGATCGAGCAGCAGCTCGCTGTGCAGGAAGCGTGGCTGACGCGCACACCACGCATCACCCAGGTCGCGTTGTACCGCAAATGGTGGCGCTGGATGAATGCGTCCGCCGAGAACCTGGCTTTGGTGCGGTTGAATTACGAGGCGGCAACGCTCGATACCAGTGTCACTGGTCTCGCCGGCGATGTGCGTGCCGATCAGATCGGTGTGTGGCGCCACGACGTCGAGCAGCGGCTCGAGCGCGAAGGAATGCCACGCGATCGCGCGGTGGCCGAGGCGTCGTTGGCGAAGGCAACATTCACTGGGCTGGTGATGGATCTGTTCGCGAGCGGTGACCGTCAGCGTCTGACGAAGGCGATGGAGGATTTCTTGAAGCGGCTTGAGCGCACCATCAACGAACCGCGGCCGTGACGCGCAGTTCAACGACCATTTCGATCGCAGGCGAATCGATTTCGAGCGATCAACTCACCGAACGCGCGCACGCGATCGCAGGTCGCTTAGTTGGCGGCGGCGCAGTCGCGATCGACGCGACGCCGACGCTCGCCACGGTCGTCGCGGTCGTTGCTGGGATGGCCGCCGGTGTACCGGTGGTTCCGGTTCCGCCCGATGCGGGTCCCGTGGAGCGCGATCACATTTTTCGAGACTCCGGAGCGGTGGCCTTGTCCGAGTCAGAAGGAAGTACGGCGACCTCGCTGCCGGAACTCGACGAATCGGCCGCCGCGCTGATCATGTACACGTCTGGTACGACCGGGCTGCCGAAGGGTGTCGTCCTCTCGCATCGAGCGATCAACGCTGGCCTCGACGGACTTGCGGATGCGTGGGCATGGACGGCCGACGATGTGCTCGTTCACGGATTACCGCTCTTCCACGTGCATGGCCTTGTACTCGGCGTGCTGGGCGCGTTGCGTGTCGGTTGTCGTTTGGTGCACACAGGCAAGCCAACACCCAGTGCGTACGCGGCGGCGCGCGGTTCGTTGTACTTCGGTGTGCCGACCGTTTGGTCGCGCATGTGCGCCGAGCCGTATGCCGCGCGCGAGTTGGCGAGAGCACGACTTTTGGTGTCGGGCAGCGCGCCGTTACCGGTCCCCGTATTCGAATCATTGCGCTCATTGACCGGTCACGCGCCGGTCGAGCGTTACGGGATGACCGAGACCTTGATCACACTGAGCACGCGAGCCGATGGCGAGCGCCGCCCAGGTTGGGTTGGGACACCGATCAATGGTGTGAGGTCACGGCTGGTCGATGAGGCTGGCAACGACGTGCCGCACGACGGGGAGACGATGGGGGAGTTGTGCATCAGCGGTGGCACGATGTTCGATGGATACTTGAATCAACCACAAGCAACCGCCGACTCCTTCGACGGCAAATGGTTTCGAACCGGTGATACCGCGGTCATCGACGATGGCGGCTTCCATCGCATCATTGGCCGTAGTTCGATCGACATCATCAAGACCGGCGGCTTCAAGGTCGGCGCCGGCGAGGTCGAGTCGGTGCTTCTGAGTCACCCAGCGGTCAGCGAGGTCGCGGTGGTGGGGATGAAGGACGACGACCTAGGTCAGCGCATCGTCGCGTTCGTGGTTGCGGACGGAGTGGAAGCATTGACTCTGATCAGCTACGTCGCCGACTCACTGTCGGCGCACAAACGACCTCGCGAGATCCGCTTTGTTAAAGAACTCCCGCGCAACGCTATGGGCAAGGTTCAAAAGTCGTTGCTCATCGAGTGATGTGCACCGTTACAGAACGATGTTCACCATGCGGCCGGGGATGACGATCACTTTGCTCGGCTTCGCTCCGGCCAACGCGGTCTGCACCTTGTCGTTCTCCATCGCTGCCTTCTGAACGGTGGCCGAGTCGGCGTCGGACGCAACAGTTACGTGGCCACGCACCTTGCCGTTGACCTGCACGGGGTATTCGATCGTGTCGGTCACTAGCATCGCTGGATCGGCCACAGGAAAAGGCTCGTACGTGATCGAATCCTTGTGGCCAAGCTTCGACCACAACTCCTCGGCTACATGCGGCGCCAACGGCGCGAGCAGTTTCACGACGGTGTCGGCAACTTCGGCGGGGCAGCCGCCCAACTTCGTCAGATGGTTGTTGCACTCGATCAGCTTGGCGATCGCGGTGTTGAAGCGCAGGTGGTCGAGCTCTTCGCGCACCGCGGCGATCGTGCGGTGCAGGACTCGTGTTGTCTCGTCGTCCGCCGGCTCGGCTAGAACGCGCACTGCTCCGGTGTCTTCATCGACAAGGTTGCGCCACAGACGTTGCAAGAAGCGGTACACACCGACGACGTCTTTGCTCTCCCACGGACGCGAGGCATCGAGCGGACCCATGCTCATCAGGTATAGGCGGAGCGTGTCGGCCCCGTACTCTGCGCACATGTCGTCGGGGGTAACGGCATTCTTCAGGCTCTTGCCCATCTTGCCGTACTCGCGACGCACGACTTTGCCCTCGTAGTACTGCTTGCCCCCGCGATTCTCGACCTCGGTTGCTTCGACGTACATTCCGCGGTCGTCTTGATAAGCAGCCGCCAAGATGTAGCCCTGGTTGAACAACCGGTGGTACGGCTCGACCGAGCTGACGTAGCCGAGGTCGAACAGCACCTTGTGCCAAAAGCGGGCATACAGCAGATGCAATACCGCGTGCTCGACGCCGCCCACATACAAGTCGACACCACCGGGGTGCTTGGTGCGGTTCGCGTTCTTACCCTTTGGACCCATCCAGTACCGCTCGTTGGCGGGGTCAACGAAGTTGTTCTCGTTAGTCGGATCGATGTAGCGCAGTTCGTACCAGCAGCTACCTGCCCACTGCGGCATCACGTTGGTGTCGCGCCGATAGAACTGCATCCCGTCGCCGATGTCCAACTTGACGTTCACCCATTCGGGCAAGCGATCCAGCGGGCTCTCGGGGTTGCTCATCGCATCTTCGGGATCGAACAAGCGCGGTGAGAACTGATCGGTATCGGGCAATTCCACCGGCAGCATCGCGTCGGGCAGGCCGTGCGGATTGCCGTCGGTGTCGTACACGATCGGGAACGGCTCGCCCCAGTAGCGCTGACGGCTGAACAGCCAATCGCGCAACTTGTAGGTGACCGTGGCTTCGCCGAATCCGTTCTTCGCCAGCCATTCGTTGGTCAGACGAACGCCGTCATCGATGTTGTCGACCTTGTTGAGGTTCAGCGAACCATTGTCGCTGTTCACGTACGGCGCGTCGCCGATAAAGGCGTCGGGCCAGGTCGCCGTGTCGAGCAATCGATCGGGCGGCTGCTGAATGGCAGCGATCTGCAGGTTGTACTTGCGCGCGAACTCGAAGTCGCGCTGGTCGCCACACGGCACAGCCATGATTGCGCCGGTGCCGTAACCCATCAACACGTAGTCGGCGATCCAGACGGGAATCTGCTGGCTGCTCAACGGATTGATCGCAAACGAGCCGGTGAACACGCCACTTTTTTCGCGACCCGCGTCCTGACGGTCGAATTCCTTTTGTGCGCCGGCCGCCTTCTTATACGCGGCAACTGCTTTCGAGTGTTCGGATGTGGTCAGCTGATCGACGAGCGGGTGTTCCGGCGCGAGCACCATGAAGGTCGCGCCGAACAATGTGTCGGGGCGAGTGGTGAAAACGGTGATGCGTTCCTTCGCCTCGCCGACGATCGGGAAGTGGACCGTTGCACCTTCGCTGCGACCGATCCAATTGCGCTGCATCGCCTTGATCGCATCGCTCCAATCGAGCACGTCGAGGTCGTCGAGCAGACGATCGGCATAGCTGGTGATGCGCATCATCCACTGGCGCATGTTGCGCTTGAACACCGGGAAGTTGCCGCGGTCGCTGCGACCGTCGGCGGTGACCTCTTCGTTAGCGACAACAGTGCCTAGCCCCGGGCACCAGTTCACCGGCGCGTCGCGCGCGATTGCCAGCCGCCACGTGTCGAGTTCTTGTCGTCGCGCGCTCGCCGACATTGTCTTCCAGTCGCCGGTCGTCGCGGTGCGCTCGCCCGCGTCGAACTCGGCGATCAATTCATCGATACGACGAGCGACGTTGCGTTCGGGGTCGTACCACGAGTTGAAGATCTGCAGAAAGATCCACTGCGTCCAGCGGTAATAGCCGGGATCGGTCGTGGCGACGCTGCGCCGACGATCGTGGCTCAGGCCCAGGCGGCGCAACTGGCGCCGATAGGTCTCGACGTTCTTCGCCGTCGTCAGCGCGGGGTGCTGACCGCTCTGCACCGCAAATTGCTCTGCCGGCAATCCGAACGCGTCGAAGCCCATCGTGTACAGCACGTTGTGGCCGGTCATGCGCATGTAGCGCGCGTACATGTCGGTGCCGATGAAACCCAGCGGATGACCAACATGCAGTCCCTCGCCGCTCGGATACGGGAACATGTCGAGTATGAACAACTTCGGGCGATCGGCGAAGCCCGACGAATCGGCCAGCGGGCCGACCGGATTCGGAGTGTCGAACGTGCCCTGCTCGTCCCAACGATCGTGCCAACGAGCCTCGATCTCTTGCGCGAGCGCGCCCGAATACCGATGCGGGGGAGTGTCGGCATCCATAGCTCGCCAATTCTACGGGTGGGGGTGGCTCGGCGACGGGGCATTACCGTTGGGCCATGCGACGTGCGGCAACTGATTCGATCATCGATCGACTGATCGCTGCCACCGAACGGCCGACGGGCGTGCGGTTTGTGGGCCACAGCGTGATGTCGGACGGCGTCGCGTCGTTCGTGTCGTGGGCGCAAATTCACGAGGAGGCGCGCGGCGTCGCTGCTGCCTTGCAGGCGCGTGGGCTTGTGCCCGGCGATCACGTCGCCATCCTCGGGGCAACGTCGCGCTCGCTGATGACGATTGTGCAGGG
>JANWKM010000082.1 GCA_025451395.1 Ilumatobacteraceae bacterium | reverse complement strand
GTTGAAGCCAGCATCGGCGAGCTGGATCTGCAGCAGCTCAGCGAGCTGCGGAATCTCCTGCAAGTCGACGGCGTTCAGCGTGGCCTCGATGCCGTCGGGGAAGCCAGCCTCAGTGAGCAACGCCTTGGCTGCATCGGTGTCGCGCACTCGCTGCTCGACCGCATCGGGATCGTGGAACGCATAAAGGTCGAAGATCACGTGGTCGTTGGCAATGGTCGCCTTGCCTGCGAACAACGTGTCGACGAGCTCTTGACGGTCGATTCCCAATGCGAACGCTTGGCGTACCAACTTGTCGGTGAACTGACCCTCGTCGCACCCGAACCAGATCTCGCGGTGGGTTGCGGCGTTGACTTCAATGGTGTTGAAGTTGTCGTCGTTGATCAACACATCGCCACCAACCACCGAGAACTGCTGGATTGCGTCAACCGAACCACCCGACATGGCCGTTACTTGCGCGGCGAGGTCGGAGAAGAACTGCATGTCGACTCCGTCGAGCGGCGTGGTGCCACCCCACCAAGCATCGTTGCGCACCCACTTGATGCCGGTGTTGGGGTCGTAGCTGTCGAGCTTCCACGGGCCAGTGCCGTTGGGCGACGCATCAAGCGTGGTGCCTGCTGCGTAGTCCTTGGGAGTGATCGCTGACTGCGGGTTGTACATCGACACCAGGTAAGGGAGGCTGGCGTTCGGCGAGGCGAGTGTCACCGTGACGGTGAGCGCATCGGTTGCGACCGCGTCGCCCGCGACGATTGATCCACCAAGGCCGTCGCCGACTGTGGCGATGCGATCGAGCGTGGCGACCACGTCGTCGGCGGTGAAGTCGTTGCCGTCGTGCCACTTGACGCCCTCGCGGAGCTTGAAGACCCACTCGGTCGAGTCGGCGTTCGGCGTCCACTCAGTTGCGAGCATCGGGCCGATGTCGTCGCCGGCGGGCCCGGTGAGGTACTCGAAGGTCTGTGCGATGACGTTGTAGGTGCCGAGGTCGACCATGGCAATTGTGTCGAGTGGGCTTGCGGGCTTGGTATTGGCGAGACGGATCGTGCCACCACTAGGAGCCGGCGTGGAATCGCCAGTTGTGGCCTCTGTCGTGTCACCCGTTGAGTCGCCAGTTGTCGTGGCGGTCTTCTTGTCATCGTCGGTGCATGCAGCGAGTGCTGCGCCAACCACAGGAATCGCAACGCTGGCGCCGATGATCTGGCGACGCGTGAACTGCCCCTGCAGCTTGGTGTGGTCCATATGACCCATCGATCAAATCCCCCTGTGTAAATGACGGCCAATGGAATGCGGCCGTCGGCCGGAAACCTAGTTCGCTTGTGCCTTGAGGTGCAACCGATTGGAGCAGATTCCTTGTACAAGTGCACCGTCTATCGGAGTACTTTGCTGGCGGTGAATCGGGAGCGAAAAGAGGTGCAGTTCTTCGTTGCGCTGTGGAAGGCGGCACCCGGGCACGCGTTCGCGTGGTGGGCGCTCGTGGTGTTGCGCGGTGTGCTGCCAGCTGTCGTAACGGTTGCATTTGGCTGGTTGGTGGGGGCCGCCGCCGACGGGACGTCACTGACTGCTCCGTTGGTGTTCGTCGGCATCGGATTCGCCGTCTCGCTGTTGGTGCAGCCGCTGCAGCAGGTCGTCACTGGCAATCTCGGCAACCTGATGGCGGCTCACCTCTACGGCCGGATGATGGCTCTATGTGTCGCGCCCGATGGTGTCGGCCATCTGGAACGTCCGCAGTTGACCAACGACTTGACGATGGCTCGTGACTTCGACACCGGCATCATGGGACCGCCGCTCGACGTCTCGCTCGACTTCATCGCCGGTGGTCTTGCGCAGCTCGTCACCGGCGTGGCTGCCGCGGTATTGCTGTTCGGCTTTCATTGGTGGGCACCGTTCGTGATGGTGATCGGGTGGGGGAGCACGCACTGGCTACTGCGTGAGAGCGGAGTGTGGAAGGACCGCAACACCGATGAGGTACGCACCGCGCAACGCCACGCTGACTACTCATATCGGAGTGCCGTCGACGCCGCGCCGGCAAAGGAGCTGCGTCTTTTTGGTCTCGCTGGTTGGGTGATCGATCGCTTCGTCAGTACTCGCCGTCGGCTCTACGACCTGCAGTACGAGGCCACGCGCTTGCGTGAGAAGTCCGTGCTGTCATGCCTCGCGCTGGTCGTCGCGGCCAATGTCGGTGTGATCTGGCTGATCGCCCACGAAGCGAACGCCGGCTCGTTGTCCACTGCTCGTGTCGTCGTCTTCGTGCAGGCCGCTATTGCGGTCTCACAACTTGCGTTCGGCGGGCTGAACTGGGCGCTCGACGGTGCGGCGGCGCCGGTGGCAGCCCTACTGCGACTCGAAGCTGTGGCTGCATCAGCGGGGGCGTTGCGCGCGGGTGCAGGTTTGCCGGCACCGCGCCGTGCGCCGCAGTTGGAGTTCCGTTCGGTGGCGTTCGGCTATTCAAGTGGGGATGGGCCCGAGGGCGACGGGCCACCGGCGCGGATGGTGCTCGATGGATTTGATCTGACGGTGCCAGCCGGTTCGTCGATGGCGATCGTCGGACAGAACGGTGCGGGCAAAACCACGCTCGCCAAACTGCTCTGTCGTCTGTACGACACGACGTCGGGCACGATCGACATCGACGGTGTTGCCCTCGACGACCTAGATGTCTACGACTGGCGACGCGGCGTCACTGCGGTTTTCCAAGACTTCATCCGCTTCGAACTTTCGATGCGTATCAACGTGGCACCACTTGGCGCACCAGACGAAGTCATCAGAGCCGCGCTCGCCGACGCGGGCGCTGCCGATCTTGCTGGAGGTGATCTCGATGTCGTGTTGTCGAAGGCGTATCCAAATGGCACCGACCTCTCGGGTGGCCAATGGCAACGCATTGCTCTCGCACGAGCCCTTTGCGCGGTGCGTCAGGGAGCGCACGTCGTGCTGTTGGACGAGCCGACGGCACAGCTCGATGTTCGTGGTGAAGCCGAGATCTTTGAACGGGTACTCGCGGCGACGCGCGGCTGCACCACGATCCTGATCTCACATCGGTTCTCGACAGTTCGACTTGCCGATCGCATCTGTGTCATGGACCGCGGCAGAGTGGTCGAACTCGGAAGTCACGACGAGCTGATCGTCCGGCGCGGCCGATATCACGACATGTTCAACCTGCAGGCTTCGCGGTTCACAGATACGAGTCCCATTTTCGACGACGACGGCATGGAGGTGATCCATGAGCGACTCTGAGGTGAACGACTCGGAAGTGCCGATGCCGCCGGCGATGCGATCGCTCTGGCGCACGTTCCGGCTCGGTTATCGCGCCGAGCCACGACTGCTCGCGCTGTCGCTCGGGCTCGCGTTGTTGATGATGGTGCCCGATGCACTCCTTGCGCTCTGGTTGCGGTTCCTGATCAACGCGTTGGTCGATGGTCGTGGCGCCGACGTGAACCTCGCCGCGATGGCGCTGGCCGTATCAGCCGTTGCCACGTGGTACCTGTCGATTCTTTCGACGCGCGTGCAGCGACGTTTCCGCGATCGCATCGCCATCGTGCTCGAATCGCACGTTGCCAACTTGCAGGCCACCGTGCCCACCATCGAGCACCACGAGCGACCTGAGTATCTCGACCGACTGGCGATGCTTCGCGAGCAGGTGTTCATGCTCGACCACATGTTCATGTCGCTGTTCTCGACGCTCGGCTGGATGTTCCGCCTAGCAATCACAGCGGCGTTGCTCGGCTCGGTGCACCCACTGCTGGTACTACTACTCATGTTCGCGATCCCTGCGTTCGTGGCATCGACAATGAGACCGGCGGTCGAACGCAAGGTCGAGGAATCGGTGATCGGCAACACTCGATTGGCCCGCCATCTCTTTGTTCTCGGGACTACTGCCGCACCGGGGAAAGAGGTACGAGTTACCGGGACCGGCAATTGGCTCGCGCAAGAGGCCAGTGCAGCGTGGGACCGGTGGAACAAGCCGGCGGCAAAAGCGCGATGGATCACCGCCCTATGGCACTGCGCGGCGTGGATGTTCTTCGCCGCTGGCTACATCGTGGCCATCGTGTACGTCGCCGCCGTACTCGATCGCGGCGTCGGTGACATCGTGTTGGTGGTCGCGGCTGGTACTCGCCTCGCTTCCTACGTCGGCGCCACTGCTGGCGAGTTCGGATTCCTTCGCGGTTTCTGGCTCGACTCTTCCAAGCGATTGACGTGGCTCGAGGACTATGCCGCTCGAATTGACGAAAACGCGACAGCGGTTGCACCAGAGACCTTGACCGACGGCATCAAGTTCGAACACGTCTCGTTCAAGTATCCGGGTACCGATCGACTGGTGCTTGACGATGTCGACTTGCTATTGCCCGCCGGGTTGGTGGTCGCAATCGTTGGGGAGAATGGTGCGGGGAAGTCGACGCTCGTCAAGCTGCTCGCCCGCATGTACGTGCCGACGACCGGCCGCATCACCGCCGACGGAATCGACCTCGCAACAGTGCCGACCGCACAATGGCGTGAACGGCTCGCGGGCGCGTTCCAGGACTTTCATCGCTTCGAGTTTCGAGCGCAACAGACAGTCGGGATCGGCGAAGTGGCGCGAGTCGACGAGCGTCCCGCCGCCGAGACCGCGATCGGTCGTGCCGGTGCCGACGATGTCATCGAGCGACTCGCGCTCGGTCTCGATACGCAACTAGGCCCGTCGTGGGATGAGGGCGCGGAGGTGAGCTTCGGTCAGTGGCAGAAACTTGCACTGGCACGTGGGTTCATGCGCGACGATCCGTTGCTGCTGATCCTCGATGAGCCGACTGCGGCGCTCGATGCCGAGACGGAACACGCGCTCTTCGAACGTTTCTCCAATGCCGCACGAAGTGCTGGCGACAATGGTCGCATCACCGTGTTGGTGTCGCATCGCTTCAGCACGGTGCGCATGGCCGATCTGATCGTGGTGCTCGACGGCGCACGAGTGGTCGAGGTTGGTAGCCACGCGGACCTGTTGGCGCGCAATGGCCAGTACGCCGAGTTGTTCCGCATCCAAGCCGCCGCCTACGCGTAATCCCGGTCCGAGGGTTTCCTCCCGCGAGGTCGCATCCGAGGGTTTCCTCCCCGC
>JANWKM010000081.1 GCA_025451395.1 Ilumatobacteraceae bacterium | reverse complement strand
TCGTTCGGCCAAGAATCAGTTCGGCGACAGCGGCCTCCAAGCGAGCCTCTGTTTCGGGATCGACGCGTGCGGTTGCTTCGTCGAGCACAACCAGGTCCGGATTGCGCACCCACACGCGAGCCAACGCAAGCAGCTGGGCCTCACCTGCTGAGAGACCGGCACCACCAGCGCCGAGGTCGCGGTGAATGCCACCGATGACCAGCGCCTCGAGACCGGCTCGCTGCAGCGCTGTTTCGACCTGTTCGTCGCTCGGTACGTCGTCGAACAGGGTGACGTTGTCGCGAACGGAGCCGGAGAACAGCTCAACTTCTTGGGGAATCATGGCGACGCGGTGACGCAACTCGGTGACAGGGATATCGGCGATCGGCACGCCGCCGACTCGCAGTTGACCGTCGGTGGCTTCGATCAGACGCAGCACCAGACGCGACAGCGTGGTCTTGCCGCTGCCCGTGCGACCGACGACGCCGACCGAGCGACCGGCGGCGATCGACAACGTGATGTGATGCAGGACGCGTTCATTGTCCTCGTCGCCCTCGCGCTCGTCGTCGTAATGAAATGACACATTGTCAAACTCGATCGACAGTGGGCCGGCGGCGGGGGAGGTGGTGCCGTTGTCGGTGATCGTCGGTTGTATCGCCAGCAGATCGATGACGCGTACCATGGCACCGTTTGCCTTCTGCACGGTCTCCAACTGATGGACTACATCTTCCAGCGGCCGTTCGAGGAGGAGCACGTACTGGAACATCAAGAACGCAGTGCCGAGACTGATTGCACCGCCGCGCACAAGCACTGCGCCCGAGACCAGCGATATGGACGCGCCGACGGCGACCGAACCCTGCACCGCCCACCACAGACGCAAGAACGCAGACTCGCGGCGCACGGCGCTCTTCATCGCGCCAGCGCTCTCGCCGATGAAGCGCCACATCGCGTGCGCGCCAGCACCATTTGCCCGTAGGTCCTCGGCGGCGGTCAGCCTCTCCTCGATGCCGCCGTACAACTTTGCGTATGCACCCATCTCGTCGCTGGCTTCGCCGACCGCGCGATGGCGACCCTTCACGATCAGCCATGCCGACAACACCACATATGCGGCCGCGCCGACCGAGAGTCGCCAGTCGACGACCGCCAGCACAATGATCATCCCGAACACCATCGCCGCCGCGCCGACGACCCGCGGCACCACTCGGCCGAGGAAGTCGCTGACCGAGGTGACATCGCCATCGACTCGCTGGATCAGTTCTCCCGGCGTGTGGTTGCGATGGAACTCGTGGTCGAGGCCGAGCACGTGGCCGGCCAGTCGCAGTCGGATTTGGTTGGTCGTGTGCCAGGCCGTAACCGTCGCGAACCACGTAAATGCGACCGTGAGGAGCTGGGTTGCGACGGCGATCACCAGGAAAAGTACGGCCAAGCGCACCAAACCCTGCGTGGAGGCGCCGCCACGGGCATCATCGACGATGGCCCGCACGACCAAGGGTCCGGCCAGCGCCAGCGCCGAGCTCATCGCCACGAGCGCGCCAACCCAACCCCAACGCATCGCGTCGGGGCGCAGCAGCGCCGCCAGGGCGCGCCAGCGTGAGGTGGGCGTCGTCATGGCCCCAGTCTCGCCCTCCGGGTCTTCGAAAACGCGGTGATTTTCACCCCCCGAGTCCACCCTTAGCTCACGACTGGGCCACTTGGCGTTGCGTTTCCTGGGCGGTAGCATTGCAACTCGGCCCGAGCACGCCCAGGGGGCCGACCAAACTTTTCACTATTAAGGGGATTGTTCTGCCCAAGCCGAAAGACGACGCCATTGTGCTGGAAGGCACGATCGTCGAGTCACTCCCAAATGCAATGTTCAGAGTGGAACTCGAGAATGGCCACAAAGTCCTGGCTCACATCTCCGGAAAAATGAGGATGCATTACATCCGAATTCTTCCCGGAGACAAGGTGCAGGTGGAACTCACTCCGTACGACCTCACACGCGGTCGCATCACGTATCGCTATAAGTAACCGTTAATCCTCAACGACAGGTACACGCCCGATGAAGGTTCGCACAAGCGTCAAAAAGATCTGCGAGAAGTGCAGAGTGATTCGTCGCCATGGGCGCGTGCGCGTGATCTGCGAAAACCCCCGACACAAGCAGCGCCAAGGCTGAAAGGTAAAGACCGCACGATGGCTCGTATTTCCGGTGTCGACATCCCCCGCGAGAAGCGGTTGGAGATTGCGCTCACCTATATCTTTGGTATCGGCAAGTCGACGGCGTTGAAGATCTGCGCCGCAACCGGACTCGATCCCAACCAGCGGGTGCGCGACCTCACCGAGGAAGAAGTCAACAAGATTCGTGCGTGGGTCGATGCCCACGGCGCCGTCGAAGGCGACCTACGTCGCGATGTCGCACAAGACATCAAGCGCAAGATCGAAATCCAGTGCTACCAGGGTATCCGTCATCGCAAGGGATTGCCGGTGCGCGGTCAGCGCACGCACACCAACGCTCGTACCCGTAAGGGCCCGAAGAAGACCGTCGCGAACAAGAAGAAAGCCGTGAGGAAATAATGGCGAAGCCAAAGCCGGGTGGCCGTCGCCCCCGCAAGCGCGAGCGCAAGAACGTCACCAACGGTGTCGTTCACATCAAGAGCTCCTTCAACAACACCATCGTTTCCATCAGCGACACTGAGGGCAACATCATCTCGTGGGCCTCATCAGGCGCCGTCGGTTTCAAAGGATCACGCAAGAGTACGCCGTTTGCCGCGCAAATGGCAGCCGAGAAGGCAGCTCGCGCGGCGATGGAACACGGGCTGCGCCGCGTCGAAGTACAGGTGAAGGGTCCCGGCTCGGGTCGCGATACCGCAGTGCGCAGCATCCAAGGCACCGGCATCGAAGTGACATCGATCAAAGACGTCACACCAGTTCCGCACAACGGTTGTCGTCAACCCAAGCGTCGTCGGACCTGATCATGGCTCGCTACACCGGCCCAAAGGTTCGCGTCTCACGCCGACTCGGCATCAACATCTTCGAAAACGAGAAGGGCCGCAAGGCTCTCGAGCGCCGGCCGTTCCCACCGGGTGCGCACGGTCGCACGCGTCGACGCGGTAACCCGAGCGAGTATCTCGCCCAGCTGCAAGAGAAGCAGAAGGCGAAGTACATCTACTGCGTGCTCGAGCGTCAGTTCCGCAACACCTACGAAGAGGCCGTGCGTCTTGCCGGCCCGACCGGCGAGAACTTGCTGCGCCTGCTCGAGCAGCGGCTCGACAACGTCGTGTACCGCGCCGGCTGGGCAAGCACCCGCCCGCAGGCGGGGCAGTTCGTCAGCCACGGCCTCGTACTGGTCAATGGTAAGCGCCTCGACATTCGCAGCTATCGCGTGAAGAAGGGCGACGTGCTCACGCTGTCGCCGAAGGCAGCCGCCATGATCGTGGTGCAGCACAACATCGATGTACTCGACCGCCAGACGGTCGGTTGGCTGGAGAAGGCCGAAGGTGGCAAACAAGTCACCGTTCGCGACCTACCCCAGCGCGACCACATCGATGTTCCCGTTCGCGAATCTCTCATCGTCGAGTTGTACTCCAAGTAAGCCACCTTCCCCCGTAGAGGCATCCCATGCTCGTTATTCAACGCCCCACAGTCGAAGCCATCGGCGACGACCACCCCACGCGTCAGCGCTTCGCCGTTGGCCCGCTCGAGCCCGGTTTCGGGCACACGATTGGTAACTCGCTGCGCCGCACACTGCTCAGCAGCATTCCCGGCGCTGCCATCACGGCGGTGCGTTTCGACGACGCGCTGCACGAGTTCGACACCATTCAAGGTGTCAGCGAAGACGTCACCGACATCATCCTGAACTTGAAGGACATCGTCCTCACCTCGACCTCCGACGACGAGATCACGCTGCGCCTCGATGCTCGTGGCCCGGCCACCATCACCGCCGGCGACATCAAGTGCCCGGTCGAGATCGAGATCCTGAACAAGAGCCTGCACATCGCCACGCTGAACAGCAAGGCGCGCTTGGCGGTCGATCTGACCGTCGGCCGTGGCCGCGGTTACTTGTCGAGCGATCGCGAGACGCAGAGCCGCACGATCGGTGTCGTGCCGATCGACGCCATCTTCTCGCCGGTGCGCCGTGTCATGTTCGAGATCGAGCCGACCCGCGTCGAGCAGAGCACGAACTACGAGCGACTTGTCATCGACATCGAAACCGACGGCAGCATCTCGCCCCGCGAGGCGCTGGCCTCGGCCGGTGCGACACTGCGTTCGCTGGTCGATCTGGTCGCCAACCTCAGCGACGAGCCGCAGGGCTTGGAGCTCGGCGAAGTCGCCAGCACTGCCAGCACCTCGCCCGACCTCGATTTGCCGATCGAAGACCTCGACCTGTCCGAGCGTCCGCGCAACTGCCTCAAGCGTGCGCAGGTCAACACTGTCGGCGAGTTGCTGACCAAGACGGAAGACGATCTGCTGAACATCACCAACTTTGGGCAGAAGAGCCTCGACGAAGTGAAGCAGAAGCTCGACGAGCGCGGCCTGACGCTGCGCGGCTGATTAGTAGACACGGACCAGGAGACGCATCATGCCCGCTACACCCCGCAACAGCGCAAAGTTCGGCGGTAGCGCGCACCACCAGCGACTGATGATGGCCAACCTGGCCGCGTCGTTGATTGCTGCCGAAGCGATCGTCACCACCGAGGCCAAGGCCAAGGCATTGCGTCCGATCGCCGAGAAACTGATCACGAAGGCCAAGAAGGCCCAGGACGATGGCCCGATGAAGGTTCACCGCATGCGCCAGATCCAGGGTTACCTCGGCGACAAGGAAATGACGCACAAGCTGGTCACCGAAGTCGCGCCCCGTTATCTCGAGCGCAACGGTGGCTACCTGCGCATTCTGAAGCTCGGTCCCCGCTCGGGCGACAACGCCCAGATGGCGCGCGTCGAACTGGTCTAAGTTCACTTGATGTGAATCCGCCTGCTGCGCTGCGTCGGGCCCGAGTCACCGTGGCGTACGACGGCACCGAGTTCCATGGCTTTGCTGCCCAGAAGAGCAATGTGCGCACTGTTGTGGGCGAACTTCGCACCGCGATCGAGAAGGTCGTACGCGGGCCGGTGCAACTAGTCGGCGCTGGCCGCACCGATACGGGAGTGCACGCGTGGGGCCAGGTTGTGAGCTGCGATTTGCCAGCTCGATGCAATCTCGAGGGCCTAACGCGTCGCGTGAACAGCATGTGCGGACCGCAGATTTCCGTCCGTGATTGGACGTGGGCTGACGACCCCGAGTTCAGTGCCCGCTTCAGCGCGACGTATCGCCACTACCGCTACCACGTGCTGAACGCTCCCGAGAGCAACCCGTTCGTCGCTCGCACTTCATGGCATGTCGTCGAGCCATTGCGTATATGGGCAATGCAGTTGGCTTGCGATCCGCTGATCGGCGAGCACGACTTCTCGTCGTTCTGTCGCTGCCCGAAGCTGGCCGAAGGTGAAGCCCCGCCGTCGCTCGCGCGGCGGGTGATGAATGCCAGTTGGCAGCAGGTTGCCGGCGACGTGCCGGGACTAATGCGGTTCGAGATTCGAGCCAACGCCTTCTGTCACCAGATGGTGCGCTCGTTGGTTGGCACGCTGGTCCGAGTCGGTTTGGGAGAACTACACGCCGGCGATATGCGGGCGATTCTCGTGCAACGCGATCGCACCGCGGCCGGCCAAATTGCGCCGCCGCATGGGCTGGTGCTGTGGGAAGTCGGCTACGACTAGCGCGCCCGGAATTGTGCGTTTTGGGCCTTTCGGCCGTATCATTTCACGGTTCCCTGGTACCTCAACCAACGACCGGGATTGCTCATGAAGGGCACGTTGAAATGACTACCTATAGCCCCAAAGCCAGCGAGGTCACGCGTGCGTGGCACGTGATCGACGCCGAGAACCTGGTGCTCGGTCGACTGTGCACGGAAGTGGCCCGACTGTTGCGCGGCAAGCACAAGCCGATTTTTGCGCCGCACATCGACACCGGCGACCATGTGGTCATCATCAACGCCAGCAAGATCGTGCTCACCAAGGGCAAGGCCGCGAGCAAGGGTGTGCACCGCTACAGCGGCTACCCGGGCGGCTTGAAGACCGAGACCTATTTGGACCTGCTCGAGCGCGATGCCGCGGAGGCTATTCGGCGCAGCGTGCGCGGCATGCTGCCGCACGGACCGCTCGGCCGTCAGCAGATCAAGAAGCTGAAGGTGTACGCGGGGCCCGAGCATCCGCATAGCGCCCAGAACCCTGTCACTCTCAAACTCGCAGCGGCCACGGCTCGCTGACCGGAAGGCACCGAACACACATGGCCACCAAGCCGCTCACTCAGACCACCGGTCGTCGCAAGGAAGCGGTGGCCCGCGCTCGTCTGCGCCCCGGTAACGGCACACACACGATCAATGGCAAAGCGTTCGATGCGTATTTCACCACTGCGATGCAGCGGATGGTCGTCACCGAAGCGCTGCGTGTTGCAAATGTCGAAGAGGCGTACGACATCGATGCGACCATGCACGGCGGCGGTATCAGCGGCCAATCGGGCGCGCTGCGCATGGCGATCGCGCGTGCGCTCGTTGAACTCGACCCCGAAACGCGCGCATCGCTGAAGAAGGCTGGTTTGCTCACTCGCGACCCGCGTCGCAAGGAAAGCAAGAAGTACGGTCTCGTCAAGGCCCGCAAGGCCAAGCAATACACCAAGCGCTAGGTCTTGGGCGTCAGGTAGTCCGTCGCCAGCGATGACGCTGCGATTCGGCACCGACGGTGTGCGCGCTGAAGCGTTGACCGTTCTCACCACCGACTACGTGGCGGCCTTGACGCACGCTGCCGCGAAGGTGTTAGGCGATGGTCAATGGTTGATCGGGCGCGATACCCGCGAGTCGGGTCCCGCGCTGGAGGCCGCCGCAGTGTCGGGTCTGTCGTCGGCCGGCGCGGATCCACACTCTCTCGGCGTTCTTCCGACTCCCGCTCTGGCATGGATGTCGGATCGACGCGGTTTACCAGCGGTGATGATCACCGCTTCGCACAATCCGTGGCAGGACAACGGCATCAAGATCTTTGCGCCGGGCGGGCTGAAACTGTCCGACGAGATGGAACGTTCCATCGAGGCGGCGCTCGATCTCACTGTCAAGGCAACGCCAAAAGCCACGGCCATCACCGTGACCCAAGAAGACGTGCTCGACAAATACGTCGATCACATCGCCGGCCTGGGTCGGCCACTCGACGGTTTACGCGTGGTGCTCGATTGTGGGAACGGCTCCACCTTTGAATCGGCGCCCGCCGTTTTCCGCGCGTTGCACGCGGACGTCGTCGTCATCCACGACACACCCAATGGCCGCAACATCAACGACAACTCCGGTGCCACGAACACCGCATCGCTCGCGCAAGCCGTCATCGAACGCACAGCCGACCTCGGACTCGCCTTCGACGGAGATGGTGATCGTGTGATCGCGGTTGATCATCAGGGAAACGCAATTGATGGCGATCGCATGATCGCGCTGGCCGCCCTGCAGCTTCGCGACGAAGGCGCCTTGCACCACGACACGGTGGTCGTCACCGTGATGAGCAATCTTGGCTTCCACAAAGCCATGGACGCTGCCGGCGTTCACGTCGTCACGACGGCGGTCGGCGACCGCTACGTGTTGGAGGCACTTGCGGCCGGTGGTTACAGCATCGGCGGCGAGCAGAGCGGGCACGTCATCTACCGCGATCTCGCCACCACCGGTGACGGGTTGCTGGCGGGCCTGCGCTTGGCTCAGTTCGTTCACGACAGTCATCGCCCGCTCGCTGAACTCGCCGATGAGGTGATGACTACTTATCCGCAGGTGTTGATCAACGTCAAGGTTCGCGATCGGCATCCGCAGGTCGCCGACGAACTCGCCGACGACATCGCCTCCGCCGACCGGGCGCTTGGCGGCGAGGGTCGGGTGCTCATCCGTGCTAGCGGTACCGAACCGCTGATACGAGTGATGGTCGAGGCGCGTACGCAGGCGGCCGCACAACGGGTAGCCGATGAGTTGGCCATAACGGTTCTACAGCGGTTCGGCTGACGGAACGAGCCGTCGATCCGTCGGTAACCTATTCGTCAATATGTGTGGCATCGTCGCGATCGTGTCCCGGCCGAGTAGTCGGCTAACTCCGACGGCAGACGAGGTTGTCGCACAACTCGACCGTGCAGTCGCAGCGCCGACACTGACGGGAGCAGCGCACGTTCTGAGCGACCTCGACGAAATCTTGCACGGCGTTCCCGGGATGCTCACCCTCGTCGGCCGGCACGAACTTGTAGCCAGCATGGTGGCGCGCCTCGACCAACTGGACGGGCGCATCGCCGATCGCGAGCTCGAGCTGGAAGGGCACGGTCTGTCACCGGAAGAGATCGAGCACATCAGCGCCGAACTGTTGACCGTTCGCGACGCGGGGTGGGCGCTACGCAAGGATCGACTGAACACCGCGCAAGCGGTCGGCGACTTCGCCGGGCGCGACGCCGGTGCGGCCGCGATCGCTGGCTACCTGGCGATCCATCAGGCGCTCTCCGCGATCGATCGGATGGAGGTGCGCGGCCGCGACAGCGCCGGCCTGCACGTGATGGTGTGGAATCACGGTCTCGACCTCGCCGACCCGAGCGTGGCGGCAGTCATTGCCCAGCGCGCCGCCGATCCTCTCTTCCAAAACGGTTCCGTGCGCGTGGCGGGCGAGTGCCTCGGGTTCGTGTACAAGGCGGCTGCCGAGATCGGCGAATTGGGCGACAACGTGCGCTCACTGCGCACCGCTGCTCATGCCGACACGCTGTTGCGCCAGGCATTGGCCCAACCGACTGCCAGAGTTTCGGTGCTCGGCCATACCCGCTGGGCAAGCGTCGGCATCATCAGCGAGCCCAACTGCCATCCGGTGAATAGCGAGCAGACCGAACTCACCGGTCAGCAGCAGGCCGAGATGCCGTACGCGGTCGCAGTGCTGAATGGCGATGTCGACAACCACGCCGACATCAAGGTGAACCACTCCTTGCACATCGCTGGCCCGATCACAACCGACGCCAAGGTGATTCCGGCGGTGATGGCGCAATACGCCAGTAGTACAGGACAAGGATCTACGAGTCTTGGCGAAGCGTTTCGCCGCACTGTCGCCGAGTTCGATGGCAGTGTTGCGATCGCCGCCGCCACTGCGTCGGCACCCGACCAGGTGTACATCGCGCTGCGCGGCAGCGGACAGGCGTTATATGTGGGCCTCGGCGACGACATGTACATCGTGGCCAGCGAGCCGTACGGCGTGGTGGAAGAGACCATGCGTTATGTGCGAGTCGATGGCGAGACTCCGTCGCCTTCGGGCAGTCGCGGCCAGGTCTTCGTCATCGACGGCACCCACGGCGGCGAGTTGGCCGGTGTGCGGCGAGTTGCCTACGACGGCAGCGAACTGCCGATCGACGAGAGCGAGATCGTGACCGCCGATGTGACGACCCGCGACATCGATCGCGGCGATGCGCCGCACTTCCTCTTGAAAGAACTGGGTGAAGCGCCGAACAGCTTCCGCAAGACCTTGCGCGGCAAGATCGTCGACACTCCCGACGGGTTGCGTGCCGAGGTGGGCGCAACCGCGTTGCCGGCGGCGATTGCCCAGCGCCTTGCGAGTGGGCAGATCACCAAAGTGCGCGTGATTGGGCAGGGTACTGCCGCCGTCGCCGGGCGGAGTATGGCCGTTGTGCTCGACGCCCTCACCGGCGACACGTTCGACGTTGATGCGATTACTGCGACCGAGCTTTCCGGCTTTCATCTGCGGCTCGACATGAGCGACACCCTTGTAGTCGCCGTCAGCCAGAGCGGCACGACCACCGACACCAATCGCACGGTCGACCTCGCCCGTGGCCGCGGTGCGGCGGTGCTTGCCATCGTCAACCGACGCAACAGCGATCTCACCGACAAGGCCGACGGCGTCATGTACACCAGCGACGGCCGCGATGTCGAAATGAGTGTGGCGAGCACGAAGGCGTTCTACGCACAGGTCGCCGCCGGAGTGTTGCTCTCGTGCGCCATCGCCGAAGCCAGCGGTCGCGGCGACACTCGTCGGCGCCACGACATTCTTGCTTCGTTACGCACAATTCCCGACGCGATGGTGCAGGTGCTCGCAACGCGGCAGGTCATCGGCGAGGCGGCTCGTAGGTTCGCTCCCTCAAAGCGGTACTGGGCGATACTCGGTAACGGTCCGAACATCGTCGCTGCCGAGGAGGTGCGCATCAAACTCAGCGAGCTCTGTTACAAGAGCATCTCCTGCGACGTCACCGAGGATAAAAAGCACATCGACCTCTCGTGCGAGCCGCTCATCTTGGTGTGCGCCGCTGGGCTGGTTGGCGGCACGGCCGACGACGTCGCCAAGGAAGTTGCCATTTACAAAGCACACAAGGCGACACCGATCGTGATCGCCACCGAGGCCGACGAGCGCTTCGCCTCCGCCGCTGCGGTGCTGACAGTGCCCGCAGTAGAACCGGCCCTCGCGTTCGTTCTGTCGGCGATGGTCGGGCACCTGTTCGGCTATGAGGCTGCGCTTGCGATCGATGCCTCGGCACGACCGCTCCGCGAGGCCCGCGAGCTGATCGAGCATGCGCTCGCCATCGACAGCGAGGGTGATGCCGTGCTGGCCGCGGTTCAGCTGGGCATCGGCGTGTATGGGGAGAAATTCCTCGACGGGTTGCGCGCGGCGCAGTACGACGGACACCTCGAAGCCTCGACGGCTGTGCGGCTTGTGGGCCTGCTCGGCGACCTTGGCAGCGACTCGCCGCTCGAGGCGTACCAGCGGGCAACGGGCAAGATTGCGACGCCCGACGCGATGGTCGACGATCTGACTGCTGCACTCACTCGCGCGATCGACGAGCTGACGCGGCCGATCGATGCGATCAAGCACCAGGCCAAGACCGTCACCGTCGGGATCAGCCGCAACGACGAAGGCGTGCTCGACCGGGCGCTGGTGCAACAGGTGCTCGCATCGGGTGCTGGTCGCGATCGTCTGAGTTACCGCACCCTGAAAGTTCTCGCCGACCTCGACCCTGCCGTCGAAGCAGTTGTCGGGTACACGCGGTACGCCATCGAGGGCGATCCCGCCCACGATGCAACGATCGCGATCGTCGACCGCGGTGGCCTGTCGCGAGAGGTGCCTAGTCGCGTCGAACGCAACTCGCAACTTCGCGGTACCAAGCGCCGTGTTGCCAGCGAGAAGGAAGTGCTCGTTGCGCGCGGGCGCAGCGACGGACGCACCGTGATCCTCGTCCCAGAGGTGAAGGGTGGAACGTGCACCGGATTGACGTTGTTGCACGTGCGGTTCCACGATCGACTGCCGGCGCCGGTGATGCGCGGCGTGTTGCAGGGCTACGACCACCGCTACGACCGCCTCGTCGACTGGGTGTCTGAGACCGAGGGCGTCTTCCACGACGGTCTGCTCGGGGAGCTTCCCGTCGCTGATCTGCTGATAGCTCCGATCTCGGATACTGCCGACAGGTG